>NZ_JBHYMS010000038.1:0-74269 GCF_042743185.1 Inquilinus sp. NPDC058860
GGGCGCCAACCGCCAAGGACAGGGGCCGGTGGCCACCGGCCCCTGTCCTGCCCTCTCTTCTACCTCAGCGAGGGCTGCACTCCAGATACAAGGGCTGGCCCAGGCCTCGACGAACTCCCCTCACCCGGAGCCGCTTCGCGTCTCCGACCTCTCCCGCAAGCGGGAGAGGCAAAAGGAAGTTCGGCTCGACCGGTCTGCTTCGGAGGTCCGCATGACCGGCACCCTCTACGGGCTCGGCGTCGGGCCGGGCGATCCGGAGCTGGTCACGCTGAAGGCGCTGCGGCTGCTGCGGGCGGCCCCGGTCCTGGCCTATCCGGCGCCGGATGTCGGCGACAGCTTCGCCCGTACGATCGTAGCGCCGCATCTGCAGGGCGGCCAGACGGAGATCCCCATCCGCGTGCCGATGCGGGTCGACCCGGCCCCGGCCCAGGCGGTCTACGACGCCGCGGCGGTCGAGATCGGCGGCCATCTCGATTCCGGCCGCGACGTGGCGGTGCTGTGCGAGGGCGACCCGTTCTTCTACGGCTCCTTCATGTACCTGTTCGGCCGGCTGGCGGAGCGCCACCGGGTCGAGGTGGTGCCCGGTGTCTCCTCGCTGACCGCCTGTGCCGCCGCCACAGGCCTGCCGCTGGCCGCCCGCAACGACGTGCTGACGGTACTGCCGGCTCCGCTGCCGGAGGACGAGCTGCGGCCGAGGCTGCAGGCCGCCGAGGCCGTGGCGGTCATGAAGCTCAGCCGACACTTCAAGAAAATATCGCAATTGCTTGAAGAAACTGGATTGTATGAGAATGCGCGTTATGTCGAGCGGGCCACGCTGGGCCATCAGCGCGTGCTGAAGCTGAGCGAGGTCGACCCCGAGACCGTGCCCTATTTCTCGATGATCCTGGCGCATCGGCGCGGGGCGGCGTGGCGATGACGGCGCTGATCACCCTGACCCCGGGCGGGCTCACCACCGCCCAGCGGCTCAAGCCGGCGCTGCCGGGGGCGGCGATCCACGCGCCGTCCTGCCGCGTCACCGGCGCCGACATCACTTTCGGCAAGCTGGCCGACCATCTTCGCACCCTGTTCGCGGCGGGTGAGCCGATCATCGGCCTCTGCGCCGCCGGCGCCCTGATCCGCATCCTGGCGCCGCTGCTGTCCGACAAGCGCGCTGAGCCGCCGGTGCTGGCGGTGGCGGAGGATGGCAGCGCCGTGGTGCCGCTGCTCGGCGGCCATCACGGCGCCAACGACCTGGCCCGGCAGGTGGCGCAGATCCTCGGCATCGCCCCGGCCATTACCACCGCCGGCGACCTGCGCTTCGGCGTGGCGCTGGACGATCCGCCACCCGGCTGGCGCCTGTCGGACGCCAGCGATTACAAGAGTTTCGCCGCCGATCTTCTGGCCGGCGAGACCGTCCGCCTCGACGGCGACCTGCCCTGGCTGGCCGAGGCCGGCCTTCCGCTCGACCCGGCCGCGCGGAAGGCCATCGTCGCCAGCCCCCGGGCCCTGCCGGCGGACCCCGACCGGCTGGTGTTCCACCCGGCGGTGCTGGCGGTCGGCGTCGGCTGCGAGCGCGGCGCCGAGGCGGCGGAGATCGAGGCGCTGATTCGTGAGACGCTGGCCGGGGCCGGGCTGGCCCTGGAGGCCGTGGCGGCCCTGGTCTCGGTCGACCTCAAGGCCGACGAGGCCGGGCTGCAGGCGGCGGCGCGGGCGCTCGGCCTGCCGCTGCGGGTGTTCGATCCGGCGACGCTGGAGGCCGAGACGCCGCGCCTGGCCAACCCGTCCGAGCTGGTGTTCCGAGAGATCGGCTGCCATGGCGTGGCCGAGGCCGCGGCGCTGGCCGCTTCCGGTCCGCAGGGCCGGCTCGTCGTCGCCAAGCGCAAGTCCCGCCGCGCCACCTGCGCCGTGGCCGAAGCGCCGGCGATCCTCGACCCCGACCGGATCGGCCGCAAGCGCGGCACGCTGGCGCTGATCGGCATGGGCCCGGGCCGCGCCGACTGGCGGGCGCCGGAGGCCGACCGGCTGATCGCCCGGGCCACCGACCTGGTCGGCTACAGCCTGTACATCGACCTGCTCGGCCCGGCCGCCGCCGACAAGGCGCGGCACGACTACAAGCTCGGCGAGGAGGAACTGCGGGTGCGCGCCGCGCTGGACCTGGCGGCGGAGGGGCGGGACGTCGCCCTGATCTGCTCCGGCGACGCCGGCATCTACGCCATGGGCAGCCTGCTGTGGGAGCTGATCGAGCGCGGCGGCCGGCCGGACTGGCGCCGGGTCGAGGTCACGACCGTGCCCGGCATCTCGGCGATGCAGGCGGCCGCGTCCCGGATCGGCGCGCCGCTGGGCCACGATTTCTGCGCCATCTCGCTGTCCGACCTGATGACGCCCTGGCCGGCGATCGAACGGCGGATCGCGGCAGCGGCGCAGGGCGATTTCGTCGTCGCCTTCTACAACCCGGTGTCGCAGCGCCGCCGCTTCCAGCTGGCGCGGGCCCGCGAGATCCTGCTGGCGCACCGCCCGGCGGCGACCCCGGTGGTGCTGGGCCGCAATCTCGGCCGCGACGGCGAGACCTTGACCGTCACCACGCTCGGCGAGCTGACGGTCGAGATGGTCGACATGCTGACCCTGGTGCTGGTCGGCTCCTCGGAAAGCCGGGCGCTGGTGCTCGGCGACGGCACCCCGCGCGTCTACACGCCGCGCGGCTATGGCGACAAGCCGGAGGCGCAACGGGCATGACCGTGCATTTCATCGGCGCCGGGCCCGGCGACCCGGACCTGCTGACCCTGCGGGGGCGCGACCTGATCGCCCGCTGCCCGGTCTGCCTCTATGCCGGCTCGCTGGTGCCCGAAGCGGTGGTGGCGCATGCGCCAGCGAAGGCCCGGGTGATCGACACCGCGCCGCTGCATCTCGACCAGATCATCGCCGAGATCGAGGCCGCCCATACCAAGGGCCAGGACGTCGCCCGGGTGCATTCCGGCGACCCGTCGCTGTACGGCGCGATCGCCGAGCAGATCCGGCGGCTGAAGGCGCTGGGCATCCCCTACACCATCACCCCCGGCGTGCCGGCTTTCGCAGCCGCCGCCGCCGCCTTGGGCACCGAGCTGACCCTGCCGGACGTCAGCCAGACCGTGATCCTGACCCGGACCACGATGAAGGCCTCGGCGATGCCGCCGGGCGAGGAACTGGAGACGCTGGGCCGGTCCGGCGCGACGCTGGCGATCCACCTCTCGATCCGCAACATCCCGGCGGTGCGCCGGGCGCTGGAGCCGAACTACGGCGCCAATTGCCCGGTGGTGGTGGTCTACCGCGCCACCTGGCCGGACCAGCAGATCATCCGCGGCACCCTGGCCGATATCGGCGCCAAGATACGCGCGGCGAAGATCACCCGCACCGCGCTGATCCTGGTCGGCCGCGTGCTGGGCGACACCGAATTCACCGACAGCGCCCTCTACGACCCGGCGCATGTCCATGTGCTGCGCCCGAAGCGCGGCACGAAAGTTGCTTCTGCTTGACCTTGACGTTCTGACCCTGGAGACCCTCGATGAAACTCGCCAAGACCCTTGCCCTGACCGCCCTGGCGACGCTGCTGCCGGTGGCGGCCTATGCCCATCCGGGACATGACGTGACCGGCTTCTCGGCCGGCTTCGAGCACCCGTTCTCGGGCCTCGACCACATCCTCGCCATGGTCGCGGTCGGCATCTGGGCCGGCCAGGTCGGCGGCCGCTATATCTGGCAAGCGCCGCTGGCCTTCCTGACCCTGATGGCGGTCGGCGGCATCGCCGGCATCCAGGGCCTGGGCCTGCCGATGGTCGAGCTCGGCATCGCCGGGTCGATCATCGTCTTCGGCGCGCTGATCGCCCTGGCGGTGCGGCCGGTGGCCTGGATCGGCATGGCGGTGACCGGGGTCTTCGCCGTGTTCCACGGTTATGCCCATGGCGCCGAGATGCACCCGGATTCCTCGGCCCTGACCTATGGACTCGGCTTCATCGCGGCGACCGCGATCCTGCACGGCATCGGCATCGGCGCGGCGCTGGGCCTGAACCGACTGCGCTTCGCCCCGGTGGAGCGCGCCCTGGGCGCCGCCATTGCCGTGGCCGGCGTGGTCATCGCGGCCGGCTGAGCCAGTCCAGCGCCCCGGCGATGTCCGGCACCGCCGGCGTCGCGGGGAGCGCCGGACGCCGGATCATGACCACCGGGATCGCCGCCTCGCGCGCCGCCGCCAGCTTCGCCGCCGTGGCGTCGCCGCCGGCATTCTTGGCGACGATGCCGCGGATGCCGTGCCGGGCGATCAGGGCGCGCTCGCCGTCCAACGTGAACGGGCCGCGCTCGCTCAGCAGCAGGCAGTCCGGCGACAGGTCCTCCGCTGCCGGCGGCTCGATCGAGCGCAGCACGAAGCGCAGGGCGGGGCAGCGCTTGAACGGCGCCACCTCCTGCCGGCCCAGGGTCAGCAGCACGGCCGAGCCGGCCGGCAGCGCTCCGGTCAGCCAGTCGGCCGCTTCGGTGGCATCGGCCACGTCGATCCAGCGGTCGCCCGGCGCCGGCGTCCAGGCCGGCCGCTCGATCCGCAGCATCGGCACGCCCAGCCTGTCGCAGGCGGCCGCGGCATTGGCCGACATGGTTGCGGCGAAGGGGTGGGTGGCGTCGATCACCCGGTCGATCCGCTCGGCCCGCAGATACGTCGCCAGCCCGTCGGCGCCGCCGAAGCCGCCGATCCGCACCGCGCCCGGCAGCGCCGCCGGCGCCCGGGTGCGGCCGGCCAGCGAGGTGGTGACCTCCCACTCGCCAGCCTGTGCCAATGCGCGGGCCAGTGCCGCCGCTTCGGTCGTGCCGCCGAGGATCAGCACCCGCCTACCAGCCATCGGCGGCCCCCACCAGCCCGCCCTGGCGGTCGAACACCAGGATCTCGACGGCGACGCCGCGGCCCTCGACCACCGACTGCGCGGTGGCCTGGGCCCGTCGCGCCACCAGGTCTGCCAGCGCGATGCCCGAGGCCAGGTCCAGCACCTGCTTGGCCGTGTTGGCGCGCCGCGTCTGCTCGACCATCGCGGCCGGGGCGCCGGCCTCCGCCAGCCGGTCGCCCAGCCAGTCGAAGTCGACCTCGCTGCGGCCGGAATGCAGGTCGAGGAAGCCCTGCGCCAGCTTGGTCAGCTTGGCGAAGCCGCCGCCGATGGTCAGGCGCGGGATCGGATGCGCCTTGAGGTATTTCAGCAGCCCGCCGGCGAAATCGCCCATGTCGAGCAGCGCCGTGTCCGGCAGGCCGTAGCGCGCCGCCACCGCGGCCTCGGAGGTCGACCCGGTGCAGCCGGCGACATGGGTCAGGCCCAGCGCCCGGGCGACGTCGATGCCGCGATGGATCGAATGGATCCAGGCGGAGCAGGAGAACGGCACGACCACGCCGGTGGTGCCCAGCACCGACAGGCCGCCCAGAATGCCGAGCCGCGGATTCCAGGTCTTCCGCGCCAGCCTCTCGCCGTCCGGGATCGAGATCTCGATCACCACATCGCCCGGATCGCCGTGCTCGGCGGCTATGGCGGAGACAACCTCGGTCATCATCCGCCGCGGCACCGGGTTGATCGCGGGCTCGCCGGGCGGGATGGGCAGGCCGGGCAGGGTGACGGTGCCGACCCCTGGGCCCGCCTGGAACCGCACGCCCGACCCGGCCACGCCGCGCCGCACCTCGGAGATCACCAGCGCGCCATGGGTCACGTCCGGGTCGTCGCCGGCGTCCTTGATGATGCCAGCACGGACCCAGCCGGCGCCGCGGCCCTCCAGCGCCAGGGCGAAGGACGGGGTCTCGCCGCGCGGCAGGGTGATCGCCACTGGGTCCGGGAAGCGGCCGGTCAGCAGCGCGGTATAGGCGGCGGCGGTCGCGGCGGTGGCGCAGGCGCCGGTGGTCCAGCCGCGCCGCAGCGGTCCCCCCTCGGGTGTTTCGGCTGGTTTACGGGCCATACGGGTTTCGATACAGGATGCGTCGCAACCTGCCTAGCGGCCTTGCCGCATGGCTTTTAAGGTTCCGCTGATGATTGATCTTCCTCTGTCCTTTCCGGCCTTCGAGCCCGGCTGGGTCTGGCTGGTCGGCGCCGGCCCCGGCGATCCCGGCCTCTTGACCCTGCACGCGCTGCACGCGCTGCGCTCGGCCGATGTCGTGGTCTATGACGCGCTGGTGTCCGACGCCATCATCGGCCTGGCGGCGCCGGGCGCCGCGCTGGAATTCGCCGGCAAGCGCGGCGGCAAGCCCTCCCCGAAGCAGCCCGACATCACGGCGA
Organism: Inquilinus sp. NPDC058860; assembly: GCF_042743185.1. Taxonomy (NCBI): domain Bacteria; kingdom Pseudomonadati; phylum Pseudomonadota; class Alphaproteobacteria; order Rhodospirillales; family Rhodospirillaceae; genus Inquilinus; species Inquilinus sp. NPDC058860. Next base: position 6,243 of record NZ_JBHYMS010000038.1, read on the forward strand.
AGCTGATCCAGCTGGCCCGGGCCGGCAAACGCGTCCTGCGCCTGAAGGGCGGCGACCCCTTCGTCTTCGGCCGGGGCGGGGAGGAGGGGCTGGCCCTGGTCGAGGCCGGCATCCCGTTCCGGATCGTCCCCGGCATCACCGCGGGCGTCGGCGGCCCGGCCTATGCCGGCATCCCGGTGACGCATCGCGACACCAACCACGCCGTCACCTTCCTGACCGGCCACGACGCCACCGGCGACGTCACCGCCGGGGTCGCCTGGGACGCGATCGCCCGCGGCTCGCCGGTGATCGTGGTCTATATGGCGATCAAGCATATCGCCCGGATCGCGGCCCATCTGATCGAAGGCGGGCGGTCGCCCGCCGAGCCGGTGGCGGTGATCAGCCGGGCGACGACGCCGCAGCAGCGGGTGCTGGAGACCACACTGGCCAGGGCGGCGGAGGATGTCGCGGCCCAGGGCATGGAGGCCCCGGCCGTGGTGGTGGTGGGCGAGGTGGTGCGGCTGCGCGCGGCCCTCGACTGGCTCGGCGCGATCGACGGCCGGGCCCTGACCCCGGACCCGCTCGGCACCCGCTCGAAGGGCGAGGCGGCCCCCTGACCATGAGGGCTTGCCCTGGCCTGATGATCGCGGCGCCCGCCTCCGGCAGCGGCAAGACGGTGGTGACGCTCGGCCTGCTGCGGCACCTGCGCGACCATGGCGTCGCCGTGGCCACGGCCAAGTCCGGGCCGGACTATATCGACCCCGCCTTCCATGCCGCGGCCCGCGGCCGGCCCTGCGTCAACCTCGACGGCTGGGCGATGCGGCCGGAGACGCTCGATTCGCTGGCGGCGCGACAGACCGAGGACGCCGATCTGCTGATCGTCGAGGCGGCGATGGGGCTGTTCGACGGGGCGCCCGGGCCCGGCTCGGTCGGGGACGGCTCGGCGGCCGACCTCGCCGCCCGCTTCGGCTGGCCGGTGGTGCTGGTGCTGGATGCCGGCGGCCAGGGCTTTTCCGCCGCCGCGGTGCTGGCCGGCTTCAAGAGCTTCCGCGACGACGTCCGGATCGCCGGCGTGATCTTCAACCGGGTCGGCAGCCCCCGGCATGAGGCGATCCTGCGCCGCGCCGCCGCCCATGCCGGCCTGCCGGTGCTCGGCCTGGTCCCGCGGCTGCCGGCTCTGGCGCTGCCCTCCCGCCATCTCGGCCTGGTCCAGGCCGGCGAGCACGCGGCGCTGGAGGCTTTCCTCGCGGCAGCCGGCGAGGCGGTCGGGGCGGGGGTGGATGTGGAGAGTTTGCTCCGAGTAGGTTGGGTTCGCGAGTCGCGAACCCAACAACTGGGCGGCTCCGGCGGAGACATGTTGGGTTCGCCGACGCGAACCCAACCTACGAATATCCCATCCCTCGGCCAGCGAATCGCCATCGCCCAGGACACGGCCTTCGCCTTCGCCTATCCGCACCTCCTCGCCGCTTGGCGCGCGGCGGGGGCGGAGATCCTGCCGTTCTCGCCGCTGGCCGACGCGGCGCCGGACCCCTCCGCCGACGCGATCTACCTGCCGGGCGGCTATCCCGAGCTCCAGGCCGGCCGCCTGGCGGGCAACCGCCGCTTCCTCGACGGGCTGCGCGCGGCGGCCGGGCAGGGCCGGCCGATCTACGGCGAATGCGGCGGCTACATGGTCCTCGGCACCGGCCTCACCGATGCCGAGGGGACCCGCCACGCCATGGCCGGGCTGCTGCCGGTCGAGACCTCCTTCGCCGAGCGCAGGCTGCATCTGGGCTATCGCCGTGCCGCCCTGGCCGCCGCGACGCCGCTCGGCGACGCCGGCGCGGCCTGGCGCGGTCATGAGTTCCACTACGCCTCGATCCTGTCCGAAGGGCCGGGCGAGGCGCTGTTCGAGGCCTGGGACGCGGAGGGCGCACCGCTCGGCCGCCTCGGCCGGCGCGCCGGCTCCGTCTTCGGCTCCTTCTTCCACCTGATCGACCGGGCATGAGCATGGTTCCGCATGGCGGCGATCTGGCCGCGGCCGAGGCCCGCTGGGGCCGTCCCGCCGAGGGCTGGCTCGACCTCTCCACCGGCATCAACCCGGCGCCCTATCCGATCCCGCCGATCGATCCTGCCGCCTGGCACCGGCTGCCGCAGCATGACCGGCTGCGCAAGCTGCTGGAAGCCGCTCAAACCTGCTACGGCGCCCCGGCGGACGCGCCGATCGTCGCCGCGCCGGGCACCCAGATCCTGATCCAGCTGCTGCCCCGGCTGCGGCCGGGCGCCCGGGTGGCGATCCTCGGGCCCACCTATGGCGAGCACGCCGCCTGCTGGTCCGCGGAGGGCGCGTCGGCGGCAACCGTCGGCTCGCTTGAGGAGGCCGCGGCGGCCGAGGTCGTGGTGCTGGTCAACCCGAATAATCCGGATGGCCGAATCATCGGATCAAAGCACCTGCTGGCCCTGGCCGACGACCTGGCGGCGCGGGGCGGCCTGCTGGTGGTCGACGAGGCTTTCGCCGAGGTGGCGCCGGCCGCCAGCGTCGCGGTCGCGGCCGGTCGCCCCGGGCTGCTGATTCTCCGATCGTTCGGTAAATTCTTCGGCCTCGCCGGAATCCGCCTTGGCTTAGCCCTGGGGACGACGGCGGAGATCGACCGGCTGGCGCGGTGGCTCGGTCCTTGGGCGGTGCCGGGCCCTGCGATCGAGGTCGGCATCGCGGCCCTGTCGGACCGGGGCTGGCAGGACGAGACGCGGGCGCGCCTCTCGGCGGATGCCGCGCGGCTTACCAACCTGCTCACCGACCATGGCTTCTCCGATCGGGGCGGCACCGGCCTGTTCCGGCTGGTGGAGCACCCCGAGGCGGCAAGGGTCTGGGACCGTCTCGGCCGTGCCGGCATCCTGGTCCGGCCCTTCCCGGACCGGCCGGCGCTGCTGCGCTTCGGCCTGCCGGGCGATGGCTTCGCCCGGCTCGCCGCCGCGCTCGGCTAGGATCCCGTCTCGGGCCGCGGCCAGGCGTTGCGGGCCCAGTTGCCGACATAGAAGGCCAGGACCAGGGAGAAGCCGGTGCCGATCCAGGTCGACTGGCCGTCCAGATGGAACCAGATGACGAAGGCGGCCAGCCCGGCCGAGGCCGCGTAGAGGAACAGGGCGGGAAGGCGGCTGCCGACCTTGATGTCGGCGGAAGCGGCCATCTCGGCGCCCGGGCCGGTCAGCCGCGTCGTCCGGCGTGGTTCGCTCTCCTGCAGCTCGACCGTTACCCGGCCTCTCCGGGCCTTGGCCGTGCGGCGGCCGCGGCCCGAGGTGAGCGAGACCAGGATCATCGACACCACCATCGCCGCCACCGCCCAGTCGAAGGCGACCACCATGATCAGCCCGGTCGAAGGGCGCCGCTCGGTCCAGTACAAGTGCCGGGCGAGCAGCGTCAGCAGCACCACGGCCGCGGTGAACATGCCGCCGACCAGCAGCATCGCGGAGGGGAGGCGGTGTGTCTTGGATTTCGGCATCGGCCCGACCATAGTCCTGGCCGCGACAGCCGCAACCTCAACCTGAATCTGTTTTAAACTTAAAGCATCTATGATTAGATGGATGCAATCGCTTCCGCCCGACGGAGGCGCGTGAAAGACTGGCGGCGCGACCGGCGGCCACCGCCGGCGCCCGACAAGAAACGGGGGAGAGCATCATGGCGAGACGCGTTCCGGCCCTGCTGGCGGCCGCGCTGTTGACGGCGGTGTCGTTCGCGGCGCAGGCCGAGGAGGGCAAGCTCAAGATCGGCTTCATGGCCACGCTCTCCGGCCCGCCGGCGGCGCTGGGCCAGCACATGCGCGACGGCTTCCAGCTCGGGGTCAAGGAGCTGGGCGGCAAGCTCGGCGGGCTGCCGACCGAGGTGGTGGTCGAGGATGACGAGCTGAAGCCCGACATCGCCGTCAACAAGGTCCGCAAGCTCCTGGAGAGCGACCAGGTCGACATCGTCGTCGGCGTCGTCTTCTCCAACGTCATGATGGCGATCGCCAAGCCGGTGACCGGCGCCGAAAAGATCCTGATCAGCCCGAATGCCGGGCCGTCGCCCTTGGCCGGCAAGGGCTGCAGCCCGTATTTCTTCTCGGTCTCCTACCAGAACGACCAGAACCACGAGGTCATGGGCAAATACGCCCAGGACAAAGGGTGGTCCAAGGTCGCCCTGATCGCCCCGAACTACCAGGCCGGCAAGGACGCGCTGGCCGGGTTCAAGCGCCACTACAAGGGCGAGGTGGTCGAGGAGATCTACACCCAGGTCAACCAGCAGGATTTCTCGGCCGAGCTGGCGAAGATCGCGGCGGCCGGGCCGCAGGCGGTGTTCGTGTTCATGCCCGGCGGCTCCGGCGTCAACCTGGTGCGGCAGTATCGCCAGGCCGGCCTGGCCGACCGCATCCCGTTCCTGTCCGCCTTCACCGTCGACGAGACCACGCTGCCGGCCACCAAGGACGCGGCGCTCGGCCTGTTCGCCGGGGCGCAATGGGCGCCGAATCTCGACAACCCCGCCAACAAGGCCTTCGTCGCCGCCTTCGAAAAGGAATACGGCTACGAGCCGGCGCTCTACGCCGCCAACGGCTACGACGCCGCCAGGCTGATCGACGCCGCCATCCGCCAGGCCGGCGGCAAGACCGACGCCGAGACGCTGAAGACCGCCATCCGCGATGCGAAGTGGACCAGCGTCCGCGGCGATTTCGCCTGGAACAAGAACAACTTCCCGGTGCAGGACTTCTACCTGACCGAGGTGGTGAAACGCGACGACGGCAAGATCGTCACCAGCCGGGTCGAGACCGTGTTCCCGCGGTACGGCGACGCCTACGCCGACCAGTGCTCGATGGATTGAGCGGAATGGCGGCCGGCCGGTGAGCACCACCCTCCTGGTCGTCCAGGCCCTGAACGGGCTGCAGCTCGGCGTGTTGCTGTTCCTGATCGCGGCCGGGCTGACGCTGGTCTTCGGGGTGATGGACTTCATCAACCTGGCGCATGGCGTGCAATACATGCTGGGCGCCTATTTCGCCGTCGCCTTCTACGGGCTGACCGGGCACTTCCTGCTGGCCCTGCTGCTGGCGCTGGCGGCGGCGCTGCTGCTGGGCCTGGTGCTCGAAATCCTGGTGTTCCGGCACCTCTACGGCCGCAGCCATCTCGACCAGGTGCTGGCCACCTTCGGGCTGATCCTGTTCTTCAACGAGGCGGTGCGGGCGGTCTGGGGCTCGTCGCCGCTGAGCATCCCGATGCCGGAGGTGCTGTCGGGGTCGATCGCGCTGATGCCGGGGCTTTTGTACCCGATCTACCGCCTCGTCGTGCTGGCGGCCGGGCTCGGCGTCGCCCTGCTGCTCTGGCTGCTGATCGCCCGCACCCGGGTCGGCATGCGGGTCCGGGCCGGGGCCAGCAACGCCGACATGGTCTCGGCCCTGGGCGTCAACATCCGCCGCCTGTTCATGATCGTGTTCGGCGTCGGCACCATGCTGGCGGGCTTCGCCGGCGCCCTGGCCGGGCCGATCTTCGCGGTCGAGCCGAACATGGGCGACAACTTCCTGATCCTGGCCTTCGTCGTCATCGTCATCGGCGGCATCGGCTCGATCAAGGGCGCCTTCATGGCCTCGCTGCTGGTCGGCCTTGTCGACACGCTGGGCCGGTCCTTCGCCACCGACCTGTTCCGCCTGGTTCTGGCGCCCGCCGCGGCCAACCAGGTCGGGCCGGCGCTGGCCTCGATGCTGATCTACCTCTTGATGGCCGCGATCCTGTTCTGGCGCCCGGCCGGGCTGTTCCCCGCCCATGGCCAGTGACGCGATGAGCACAGCGGAAATCGGCACATCCCCGTCGGCGCTGCGCTCGGTCTGGCCGGCGCTGCTGATCTTCGCCATGCTGGCGTTGGTGCCGGTCATGGCGCCGCTGCTCGGCGGCAGCTACCCGCTGACCGTGGCCGGCCGGATCATGATCTTCGCCATCGCCGCGGTCAGCCTCGACCTGATCCTCGGCTATGGCGGGCTGGTCTCCTTCGGCCACGCCGCCTTCATCGGCCTCGGCGCCTATGCCGTCGGCGTCCTGATGGATGCGGGGCTGGAGGAGGGGCTGGTGCTGCTGCCGGCGGCGATGCTGGCCGCCGCGCTCTTCGCCCTCCTGACCGGCGCGGTGTCGCTGAAGACCCGCGGCGTGCACTACATCATGATCACCCTGGCCTTCGGCCAGATGGCCTATTTCACCATGACCAGCCTGTCGGCCTATGGCGGCGATGACGGGCTGACGCTGTGGTCCCGGCCGCTGGTCGCCGGCTTTGATTGGCTGAACGACCGGTCAGCCTTTTACTACATCGTTCTGCTCCTGCTGGTTGCGGCCTGGGCGCTGTGCCACGCGGTCACCCGGTCGCGCTTCGGCCGGGTGCTGCGCGGCTGCCGCGAGGATGAGGAGCGGATGCGCGCCCTCGGCTACGACCCCTTCGCCTACCGCCTGGCCGCCACCGTGATCGCCGGCGCCATCGCCGGCCTGGCCGGGGCGCTGCTGGCGATCCAGGCGGAGTTCGTCAGCCCGGCCTACATGTCCTGGCAGCGCTCGGGCGAGCTGATCGTGATGGTGGTGCTGGGCGGCATCGGCAGCCTGCACGGCGCCATCGTCGGCGCCGCCGCCTTCCTGCTGGCCGAGGAGCTGCTGTCCGGCGTCACCGAGCATTGGCGGCTGATCTTCGGGCCGCTCTTGATCCTGGTGGTGCTGTTCCTGCGCGGCGGGCTGGGCGGCCTGCTGGGCAAGGTGCGGCATGACTGATCCGGTGCTCGCCGTCGAGAATCTGAGCAAGCGCTTCGGAGCCCTGACCGTCACCGACGGCGTCGGCTTCGATGTCCGGCCTGGCGAGATCCACGCCCTGATCGGCCCGAACGGCGCCGGCAAGACCACGCTGATCCAGCAGATCTGCGGCCGCCTGGTGCCCGATGCCGGCACCATCCGCTTCCTCGGTGAGGACATCACCCGCCTGCCGACGCATCGCCGGGCCCAGCGCGGCCTGGCCCGCACCTTCCAGATCGCCCGGCTGCTGCCGGGCTTCACCACGCTGCAGAACGTGGCGACGGCGGTGCAGCGCCGCCGCGGCTCCAGCTTCCGCTTCCTCCGCCCGGTCGGCCGCGAGCGGGAGATCGACGCGGCCGCCCGGGCGCTGCTGCAGCGCACCGGCCTCGCCGCCCGGGCCGAGATACCGGCCTCCGCCCTGAGCCACGGCGAGAAGCGCCAGCTCGAGCTCGCCATGGCCCTGGCGCTGGAGCCGAAGCTGCTGGTGCTGGACGAGCCGATGGCCGGCACCGGGCGCGAGGAGACGGTCCGGCTGGTCGAGCTGCTGAGCGGCCTGGCCGGCACGCTGCCGATGATCCTGGTCGAGCACGACATGAGCGCGGTCTTCGCCCTGGCCGACCGCATCTCGGTGCTGGTCTACGGCCGCGTCATCGCCACCGGCACGCCGGCCGAGATCCGCGCCAGCCCGGAGGTCCGCGCCGCCTATCTCGGCGAGGAGGCGGCGTGACCGCGCTGCTGGAGATCGAGGGGCTTGAGGCCGGCTATGGCGGCGCCCAGGTGCTGTTCGGCGTCTCCCTGACCGTGGCGGCGGGGGAGATCGCGACCCTCCTCGGCCGCAACGGCATGGGCAAGACCACGATCATCCGCAGCCTGCTGGGCCTGCTCCGCCCGGGTGCCGGCCGCATCCGCTTCGACGGCGCCGACATCACCGGCCTGCCGCCCTACCGCATCGCCCAGGCCGGCATCGGGCTGGTGCCGGAGGGCCGGCAGATCTTCCCGACCCTGACGGTCGAGGAGAACCTGGTCGCCACCGCCGCCGATCGCTTCCGCCGGGCCGCGCCCTGGACCCTCGACCGCGTCTACGCCGTGTTCCCGCGGCTGGCGGAGCGGCGGCGCCACCGCGGCAGCCAGCTCTCCGGCGGCGAGCAGCAGATGCTGGCGATCGGCCGGGCGCTGATGACCAACCCCAAGCTGCTGGTGCTGGATGAGGCGACCGAAGGCCTGGCGCCGCTGATCCGGGCCGAGATCTGGGACTGCCTCGACCGGCTGAAGCGCGAGGGCCAGTCGATTCTGATCGTCGACAAGACCCTCGACGCCCTGCTGCGCCTGGCCCAGCGCCACGCGGTGATCGAGAAGGGGCGGGTGGCGTGGAGCGGCACCAGCGCCGAGCTCGCCGCAGCCGAGGGCATACGGGACCGCTATCTCGCGCTATGATCGGATATCGTCGTCCAGCCGGGAGTGCCAGATGAACACCGCCAATCTCCAGCTCGAAGGCGTCTATGCCGCCTTGACGGCGCTGATGACGGCACTTCGCGACAAGGGGCTGCTGGACCAGGACGAGATCGACCGGGCGCTGGCCAAGGCGGAGGCCGGCCTGGTTGCCGATGTCCGGCGCCCGGCCGAGGTCAGCGCCGCCAATGTCGAGGCGATCTGCTTCCCGCTGCGCTATCTGCGCATGGCCAACAAGGCCGCGGCGGAGGAGCCGGCGCCGTCCTTCTCGGTCCTGGCCGCCCGGGTCGGGCAGAGCAGGCCGCGCGGGCAAACTGTCTGACAAATAGCCGTTGCGCCGCTTCCCGAGCGCTGCCAGAGTTTCATCGGGGCTCGCAAGAAGCCCCGGGTGACTGTTGTTTCGACAGCACGATATCGGGGAGGACGTCCATGGGCGATCATGAGCATCGCAGCAGGCGTGATTTCATCATGGCCGCGGCGGCGACGGCGGGTGCGGCAGCCGCGCTCGGCGGGCTGGATTTCAAGATGGCGGCCGAGGCGGCGGAAGCCGTCGGCCGGTCCGAGAAGCCGCTGAAGGCGGCCTTCTCCAACGCCGGGCTGCAGGCCACCTGGTGCGCCCAGGGCAAGCAGGCGGCGGAATACTGGGGCAAGCTGTTCAACGTCGAGATCACCTGGTTCGACGGCGAGCTGGCAGCGCCGAAGCAGCGCACCGCGATCGACAACATGGCCTCCCAGAAATGGGACTTCGTGGCGATCCAGGCCTTCGGCATCGGCACCCTGACCCAGCCGGTGCAGAAGATGATCGACGCCGGCACCCCGGTGATCGACATGGACACGCTGATCGCGCCCTTGGACCAGATCAACGTTCACTCCTTCCTGGCCCCGGACAACGAGTTCATGGGCGCGTCGGTGACCCAGGCGCTGTGCAACGCCATCAACGGCGAGGGCACCATCATCATGACCCAGGGCGCGCTCGGCCACACCGGGGCGCAGGGGCGGGCGCGCGGCTTCGAATCGGTGGTCAAGCAGTTCCCGAAGGTCGAGGTGCTGAACACCGACCCGGCCGACTGGGACGTGTCGAAGACGGCCCGGCTGTGGGAGACGCACCTGACCAAGTATCCGAAGATCAGCGCCGCCTTCTTCCACAACGACGACATGGCGCTGGCCGCCTACAACGTGATGAAGGCCCGCAACCGGACCGACATCCTGATCGGCGGCGTCGACGCCATGCCGCCGGCGATCCAGGCGGTGGCGGACGGGCGCATGTACGCCACCGTGCGCAACCCGTCCTGCCGCATCCATGGCGGCGCGGTGATCGCCGGCGTCGCGGCGGTCGTCGGCGGCGAGAAGACGGGGCCGGGCGGCATCCCGAAATCCGTGGTCACCGACGGCCCGGTCGTGACCAAGGCGAACGCGGCCGGGATGCAGTGGATGCAGGATCACTTCCTGATCTGATCGCGGCCTGTCCGGTCGAGCGAGCAAATGCAAGCAGGCAGTCGGCTCCCGAGCCGAACTCTCAGTCCCAAGCTGTCATGCCCGGGCTTGACCCGGGCATCCAGAGACTGTCGACGCTCTCTGGATTGCCGGGTCAAGCCCGGCAATGACAGTGGGGGAGTGGCTCGTTTGCCCGGCGAGCATGGCCGAACAGCAACATGCAGACCCGCACGATGACCCAGACCCCTGTGCTCGAGCTCAGCGGAATCTCGAAGGCGTTCGGCGGCGTCCGGGCCCTTCGGGATGTCGACTTCGCGCTCCAGGCCGGCGAGATCCACGGCCTGGTCGGCGAGAACGGCGCCGGCAAGTCGACCCTGATGAAGATCATCGCCGGCGTGCATTCGGACTATGAGGGCCGGATGCGGATCGACGGCCGCGACGCGCGCTTCCGCTCGGCCCGCGACGCCCTGGCCGCCGGCGTCGGCATGGTGCATCAGGAGCTGAGCATCGTGCCGGACCTCAGCGTCGCCGAGAACGTGTTCCTCGGCTCCCAGCCGCTGACCCGGCTCGGCGTCGTCGACTGGGCCGGCATGCGCCGCGCGGCGGGGGAACAGCTGCGCCGCCTCGGCATCGATCTCGACCCGCGCACCCCGGCCGGCGCGCTGCCGATCGGGCTGCAGCAGCTGATCGAGATCGCCCGGGTGCTGTTCTCCGGCGCCCGCATCATCATCCTGGACGAGCCGACCTCCGCCCTGTCGCCGCCGGAGATCGAGCGGCTGTTCGGCGTACTGCGCCGGCTGCGCGACGAGGGGCGCAGCTTCGTCTTCATCTCGCATTTCCTCGACGACATCCTGCGGATCTCCGACACCGTGACGGTGTTCCGCAACGGCCAGCGCGTCACGACCGCCCCGGCCGCCGGGACCGACAAGATGATGCTGATCGACCGCATGATCGGCACCGGCCACGACGAGCTGGAGGAAAGCTACACCGGCGAGTTCCGGCTCGACCCGAAGCCCGGCCACCCGGTGGTGCTGTCGGTCGACGGGCTGTCGCTGGCCGGCCGCTACCGCGACATCTCGCTCGAGGTGCGGGCCGGCGAGGTGCTGGGCATCTACGGCTTCATGGGCTGCGGCCAGCTCGAGCTGGCGCGGACCCTGTTCGGCAAGCTGCCGTCCGACAGCGGCCGGATCTCGGTCGCCGGGCGCCCCGCACGGCTGTCCAGCACCGCCAAGGCACGGCGGGCCGGCATCGCCTTCGTGCCGGAAAGCCGGCGGGCGATGCTGTTCCACCACGAGCCGATCTACAAGAACGTCTCGATCAGCATCCTCGACCGGATCTCGCGCTGGCTGCTGAAGCCTGAATCCGAGCGCGGCATCGCCCGCAAGCATGTCGAGGCGCTGCGCATCCGCACCCCGCATGTCGATGCCGAGATCGGCGCGCTGTCGGGCGGCAACCAGCAGAAGGTGGCGCTGGCCAAGTGGCTGACCTACCCGCCGCGGGTGCTGATCCTGAGCGAGCCGACCCGCGGCATGGATGTCGGCGCCAAGGAGGATGTGGTCGGCATCGTTCGCGGCCTGCGCGACCAGGGCATCGGCGTCGTGGTGGTCTCGGCCGAGCCGGAGACGGTGCTGGCGCTGGCCGACCGCATCCTGGTGATGCGCAAAGGCGAGATCGCCCGTGAATTCGCGGACGGCACGGTCAGCAAGGACCGCCTGCTCGAGGCGGCGTGACGAGGAACGGAAACCTGATGGGCGCGCAGACCACACAGACCACCCCCGGCCCCGGCGCCCGGATCGGCGCGATGCTGGGCAGCCAGCTGCGCAACATCGCGCCCTTCATCACGCTGATCGCCCTGCTGGTGTTCTTCGGCGTCGCCAGCCCGTCCTTCCTGACGGTCGACAATTTCAGCAACATCCTGAACCAGGTCTCGGTCACCGCGATCATCGCCGTCGGCCTGACCTTCGTCATCCTGTGCGCCGAGATCGACCTGTCGGTGGCCGCCATCGCCAATGCCGCCGGCATCGTCGTCGCCTTCTTCACGCTGCAGGAATCCTATGTGAACATCGCCAACGTGCCGCTGCCGGGCTGGGCCGCGATCCTGGTGGCGCTGGCCAGCTGCGTGGCGCTGGGCCTGATCAACGCCTTCGGGGTGACCCGGATCGGCATCCCGTCCTTCATCATGACGCTGGCGATGATGCAGATCGGCGCCGGCATCTGCGCCATGCTGGTGCGCGGCCAGATCGCCTATGCCGTGCCGCCGATCCTCGTCACCCTCGGGTCGGGGTCGATCGGCGGCATCCCCTGGATCGTGATCGTGGCCGGGATCACGCTGCTGGTCGCGCATCTGGTGCTGACCTATACGCGCTTCGGCCGCTACGTCTACATGGTCGGCGGCAACCGCGAGGCGGCGGAGTTCTCCGGCGTCAACGTCCGGGTCATCATCGGCGCGGTGCTGGTGATCTCGGCGGTCTGCTCCGGCCTCGCCGGCATGCTCGGCGTGGCCTATTTCGGCAGCGCCCAGCAGAACGAGTTCGACACCTTCCTGCTCGATGCCATCGCCGCGGTGGTGGTCGGCGGCACCAGCCTGTTCGGCGGCCGCGGCGGCATCGGCAACACCATCATCGGCGTCTTGATCCTGGGCGTGCTGAACAACGGCCTGGACCATGTCGACATCGACAGCTTCCTGAAGATCCTGATCCGCGGCCTGATCCTGCTGGCGGCCCTGGTGATCAACGTCTACGCTCAGCGCCTGCGGACGGTGCGCGGCGCTACGCCCGCTTGACGGCGTCGCGCCGATCCCTATCTAGGGGACGCCCGGCGCCCTTTCGTCGAGGTCGATGCACCAGAGACGAGCATAGATGACGGAGCCCATGGCCACCTCGCAGACCGGCCCGGCCGCGCCTACGGACGACCACGAGGACATCCTGTATCCGGAGGCGGGCCCGTTCGTCCTGCTCCATCTCGCCAGCTTCGCGGCGATCTGGACCGGCGTCACCTGGCAGTCCGTCGTGATCTGCGTGGTCCTGTATTTCCTGCGCATCTTCGCGATCGGGGCCGGCTACCACCGCTACTTCGCCCATCGCGCCTATTCCACAGGCCGGGTCTTCCAGTTCATCCTGGCCTTCCTGTCGCAGAGCACGGCGCAGAAGAGCACGCTGTGGTGGGCCGCCAAGCACCGGCACCACCACCTGCATTCCGACACCGAGCATGACGTGCACTCCCCCCGGCACCGAGGCTTCGTCTACGCCCATCTCGGCTGGATCTTCTCGACCCGCCACCGCACGACGGATCTGAGCAAGATCGCCGATTTCACGCGCTACCCCGAGCTGATGCTGCTGCACAAATACGAGCTGACGCCGGCCGTCATCCTGGCCGCGATCACCTTCCTGATCGGCGGCTGGCCCGGGCTGGTGGTCGGCTTCGTCTGGAGCACGGTGCTGGTCTATCACGGCACCTTCTGCATCAACTCGCTGGCCCATGTGCATGGCCGCAAGCGCTACGTCACCGGCGACGATTCCCGCAACAACTGGCTGCTCGCCCTGATGACCATGGGCGAGGGCTGGCACAACAACCACCACGCCTATCAGAGCAGCGTGCGCCAGGGCTTCCGGTGGTGGGAGGTCGACCCGACCTTCTACATCCTCAAGGCCCTGTCCTGGTGCGGCGTGGTCTGGAACCTGAAAACCCCGCCCGAGGCCGTGCTGCGCAACGAGCAGCGGCTCGGCACCAAGATCATCGAGCGCGCGGCGGCCGAACTGGCGGCGACCTTCCCGGTCGAGCGGATCGCGGCGGCGCTGCACGAGGCGCGGGCCCACGCCCATGCGCCGACCCTGGCCGACATCCGCGACGCCCTGGCGACCGCGCAGCACAAGACCGTGGATCTGCTGGCCAAGGCGCATGTCCCGGGCTTCCCGACGCGGGACGAGATCCGCCTGCGCGCGACCGCGATGTTCGCCAAGACCCGGTCGATGGAGGACATCGTCGAGCGCGCCCATCGCCTGATCCTGGAAGCCCTCAGCAAGCGCCTGGCCGCGGCCTGAGCCGCGGCGCCGATTGACCGCCCGTCCCACGCCGCCTACTGTGCCGCCATCGCGCAACCGGTTCCCCGAAGGCGGACGCCAGAGGGGTGAAAAGGGAACGCGGGATGGTCTTGTCCTTTCAGGCCTGATCCGCGGCTGCCCCCGCAACTGTAGGCGGCGAGCCCACCTCCGACAGCCACTGGCCGATGGCCGGGAAGGCGGAGGCAGGCGACGACCCGCGAGCCAGGAGACCTGCCGGCGAGGCGATGCGTGCGAACCGCCGGGCGGGGTGAACCGGTGGCGCGGGATGCGCGGCGCCTTCGGTGCCGTCTCCGGCGTCCAAGCCCTGTCCGGCCGAGCGAGGGGCGAGGGCGTGTTGCATCGACCGACTGATGTCTGAGCTGCCGGCGGCGACGCTGGTGCTGGGCGGCGCCCGGTCGGGCAAGAGCCGCCATGCCGAGGCGCTGGTCGAGAGCCAGCCCGGCGACTGCCTCTATCTCGCCACCGCCGAGGCCTGGGATGCCGAGATGGTGGAGCGGATCTCCCGCCACCAGACGCAGCGCGGCTCGCGCTGGCGCACGGTCGAGGCGCCGCTGGAGCTGGTCGCGACCCTCGGCCAGGTGGCGGGCCCGGGCCGTGCCGTGCTGGTCGACTGCCTGACCCTTTGGCTGTCCAATCTCATGCATGCCGACCGCGACATCGCCGCCGAGACCGACCGGCTGGTGCGCTGGCTCGCGGCCCCGCCCGGCCCGGTGGTGCTGGTGTCGAACGAGGTCGGGCTCGGCATCGTCCCCGACAACGCCCTGGCCCGCGCCTTCCGCGACCATGCCGGGCGCCTGCACCAGGCCGTGGCCGCCGTCGTGCCCGCCGTCGTCTTCGTCGCCGCCGGCCTTCCCCTGACCCTGAAATCCGCCTGAGGACCCCGCATGCCCGCCAAGATCCCCGCGACCGTCGTCACCGGCTTCCTCGGCGCCGGCAAGACCACGCTGATCCGCCACCTGCTGCAGACCGCGAACGGCCGCCGGCTGGCGCTGATCATCAACGAGTTCGGCGATGTCGGCGTGGACGGCGACCTGCTGCGCAGCTGCGGCGACGCGACCTGCCGCGAGGAGGATGTGGTCGAGCTGGCCAATGGCTGCATCTGCTGCACCGTGGCCGACGACTTCATCCCGACCATCGAGAAGCTGCTGAACCGCGCCGACCCGCCGGAGCATATCGTGATCGAGACCAGCGGCCTGGCCCTGCCCAAGCCCCTGGTCAAGGCCTTCGGCTGGCCGGAGATCCGCACCCGGGTGACGGTCGACGGCGTCATCACCGTGATCGACGGCGCCGCCATGTCCGAAGGCCGCTTCGCTCCGGACGAGGCGGCCCTGGCGGCCCAGCGCGCAGCTGACGAGGCGCTGGACCATGACAGCCCGCTGGAGGAGCTGTTCGAGGACCAGCTCGCCTGCGCCGACATGGTGATCCTGAACAAGACCGATCTGCTGGACGAGGCCGGACTGGCGACGGTGTCGTCCGACCTCGCGTCCCAGCTGCGGCCGGGTGTGAAGGTGGTCAAGGCCCGGCACGGCGCCATCGACGCCGCGGTGCTGCTGGGCCTCGGCGCCGCGGCCGAGGACGACCTGGCGGCGCGCCCCTCGCATCACGATGCGGAGGAGGAGCACGACCACGACGATTTCGAGAGCTTCCATGTCGACCTCGGCGTGGTGTCCGACCCGGACGCCCTGGCGCGCAAGCTGAAGCCGGTGATCGAGGCGCACGACATCCTGCGGCTGAAGGGCTTCGCCGAGGTCGCGGGCAAGCCGATGCGCCTGGTGGTGCAGGCAGTGGGCGGCCGTATCCAGCACTATTACGACCGCGCCTGGCGGACCGAGGAGCCGCGCGGCACCACCCTGGTGGTGATCGGCGAGCGCGGCTTGGACCGCGCCGCCATCACCGCCGCGCTGGCGGCTTGATGCATCTCCTCGCCGCCAGGCCGGGCAGCATCGCCGACGGGTCGGAGGCGGTCGATCTGGGCCAGAGCCCGGGCGATATCGTCGTCCTGACCGCGGCGGACACCGAACTCGCCTGCCTGTCGGCGGCGCGGGCCGGTCTCGGCGAGGATTTTCCCCGGCTGCGCCTGGCCAACCTGCTGCAGCTCGGCCACAACCTGTCGGTCGACACCTATGTCGACGACGTGGTGGGCCGGGCGAAGCTGGTGGTCGTGCGCCTGCTGGGCGGGGCAGGGTACTGGCGCTACGGCATCGAGCAGGTGCACGCCGCCTGCCGGCGCGAGGGCATCGCGCTGGCCGTGCTGCCGGGCGACGACAAGCCCGACGCCGATCTCGACAGCCTCTCGACCCTGCCGGCGGAGGCGAGGGGACGGCTGTGGCGCTATCTGGTCGAGGGCGGCATCGAGAACGCCCGCAGCTTCCTGGCCTATGCCGCCACCCTGGCCGGCCACGATTTGCCCTGGGCCGAGCCCCGGCCGCTGCTGCGGGCGGGGCTGTACTGGCCGGACCTGCGCCATCCGTCGTTTGCGGAGATCGCCGGGCGGTGGCAGGACGGTGCCCCCGTCATCGGCCTGGTATTCTATCGCGCCCTGGTGCAGGCCGGGAACCTGGCGCCGGTCGACGCGCTGGCGGCGGCGCTGCGGCGGCGCGGGCTGAACCCGCTGCCGGTCTTCGTCTCCAGCCTCAAGGATGCGGTCTCGGCCGAGCTGATAACCGATGCCTTCGCCCGTCACCCGCCTTCGGTGATCCTGAACGCCACCAGCTTCGCCGTGTCCAGCCCCGGCGGGCCAGCCCAGCCGACGCCGTTCGACGCGGCGGACTGCCCGGTGCTGCAGGTGGTGTTCGCCGGCGGCGGCGAGGCGGCCTGGCGCGACGGCACGCGCGGCCTGTCGGCCCAGGATCTGGCGATGAACGTCGCCCTGACCGAGATCGACGGCCGGGTGCTGACCCGCGCCGTGTCTTTCAAGTCGGAAGCACGCTGGGACAAGGTGACCGAATGCACCGTGGTGTCCTACCGCCCGGTACCGGACCGGATCGGCTTCACCGCCGACCTCGCCGCCGCCTGGGCCGAGCTGCGCCGCACGCCGCCGGCCGGGCGCAAGGTCGCGCTGGTGCTGGCCAACTATCCGAACCGCGACGGAAGGCTCGGCAACGGCGTCGGCCTCGACACCCCGGCCGGAACCGTCGAGGTGCTGTGCGCCCTGGCCGCCGCCGGCTATGCCATCGAGGATCTGCCCGAGGATGCGGCGGCGCTGATGGCCCGGGTGACTGCCGGGCCGACCAATGCGCTGGAGTCCCGTGCCGACCGGGCCGGTGGCGAGGCCTATCCGCTGGCCGATTACCGCGCCTATTTCGACAGCCTACCCGAGGCCGTTCGCACCGTGGTGACGACCCGCTGGGGCGCGCCGGAAGCCGATCCCTTCGTCGAGGGCGGCGCCTTCCGCCTGGCCGTGCACCGCTTCGGCCATGTCGTCATTGGCGTGCAGCCGGCGCGCGGCTACAACATCGACCCGCAAGCCACCTATCACGATCCCGACCTGGTGCCGCCGCACGGCTACTTGGCCTTCTACGCCTGGCTGCGGCGGGGCTTCGGCGCCCAGGCGATCGTCCATATGGGCAAGCACGGCAACCTGGAATGGCTGCCGGGCAAGGCGCTGGCGCTGTCGCAGGATTGCTTCCCGGAGGCCGCCTTCGGCCCCGTGCCGCATCTCTACCCCTTCATCGTCAACGACCCGGGCGAGGGCACCCAGGCCAAGCGCCGCGCCGCCGCCGTGATCATCGACCACCTGACGCCGCCGCTGACCCGGGCCGAGAGCTACGGCCCGCTGAAGGACCTCGAGGCGCTGGTCGACGAGTATTACGAGGCCGCCGGCATGGACCCGCGCCGGCTCAAGCATCTGCGCGACCGCATCCTCGATCTCGCCCGGTCGACCGGGCTGGACCGCGATTGCGGCGTGGCGGCGGATGCCGATTCCGACTCCGCCCTGGCGCAGATCGACAACCATCTCTGCGAGCTGAAGGAGATGCAGATCCGGGACGGGCTGCACATCTTCGGCCGCTCGCCGCAGGGCGACCAGCGCACCGACCTGCTGGTGGCGCTGACCCGGGTGCCGCGCGGGGCGGGGCAGGCCGGCGACGCCTCGCTGATCCGGGCGCTGGCGAATGACCTCGGCCTCGGCTTCGACCCGCTCGACTGCCGTTTCGGCGACGCCTGGGCCGGGCCGCGGCCGGCGGTGCTGGGGCCGGAGACGGGCTGGCGGACCCATGGCGACACGGTCGAGCGGCTGGAGGAGATTGCGCGCGATCTTGTCGCCGGCAACCGGCCTCTGGAGCCCGGCTGGACCGCCACCGCCGCCGTCCTCGCCGAGATCGAAACTTCGGTCGCCCCCTCCGTCGACCGCTCCGGCGCTGCCGAGATCGACGGTCTGCTGCGCGGCCTCGATGGGCGTTTTGTTCAGCCCGGCTCCTCCGGCGCGCCGACCCGTGGCCGGCTCGACGTGCTGCCGACCGGCCGCAACTTCTACTCGGTCGACAGCCGCACGGTGCCGACCCCGGCGGCCTGGCATCTCGGCTGGAAATCCGCGTCGCTGCTGGTCGAGCGGCACCGGCAGGAGCATGGCGGCTGGCCGCGCACCATGGCGCTCAGCGCCTGGGGCACCAGCAACATGCGCACCGGCGGCGACGACATCGCCCAGGCGCTGGCGCTGCTGGGCGTGCAGCCGCGCTGGGATCCCGCGTCGCGCCGCGTCACCGGCTTCGAGATCATGCCGGAAGGGGTGCTGGGCCGGCCGCGGGTCGACGTGACCCTGCGCGTCTCCGGCTTCTTCCGCGACGCCTTCCCCAGCCAGATCGACCTGTTCGACAGCGCCGTCCGTGCCGTCGCGGCGCTGGACGAGCCGGAGGAGGCGAACCCGCTGGCCGCCCGCGTCCGGGCCGAGACGGCGGCGCTGGTCGAGGGCGGGATGCCCGAGGTCGAGGCCCGCCGCCGCGCCGGTTTCCGGGTCTTCGGCTCCAAGCCGGGCGCCTACGGGGCGGGTCTGCAGGCGCTGATCGACGAGAAGCTGTGGCGCGACGAGGCCGATCTCGGCCGCGCCTATCTGGAATGGGGCGGCTGGGCCTATGGCGACGGCGCCGAGGGCGCCGCGGCGCACGACCTGTTCGCCCGCCGGCTTCAAAAGGTCGAAGCCGTTGTCCACAACCAGGACAACCGCGAGCACGACCTGCTCGATTCCGACGACTACTACCAGTTCGAGGGCGGGCTGGCGGCGGCGATCCACCACCTCTCCGGCGCCCGGCCGGCGGTCTGGCACAACGACCATTCGCGGCCCGAGCGGCCGGTGATCCGGACGTTGCGCGAGGAGATCGCCCGCGTGGTCCGGGCCCGGGTGGTCAACCCGAAATGGATCCGCGGCGTGATGCGCCACGGCTACAAGGGCGCCTTCGAGATGGCGGCCACGGTCGACTATCTCTTCGCCTTCGCCGCCACCACCGACGCCGTGGCCGACCACCAGTTCGACCTGGTCTACGATGCGATGCTCGGCGACCCCGAGGTGCGGGCCTTCCTGGAGCAGGCCAACCCCGCGGCGGCGCGCGAGATCGCGGAGCGGCTGCAGGAGGCGCTGGATCGTGGCCTGTGGCAGCCGCGCGCCAATGCCGTCTACCATGAGCTCGATGCGCTGACGAAGGAGCCCGGCCGATGAACACCGACGGCATGACCGAGGACGAGATCAACGCCCGCCACGCCGAGAAGATGGCGAAGAAGAAGGCGGTGCGCGACCGGATGCTGGCCGGCAAGACCATCGAGAAGGGCCTGCTGATCGTCCACACCGGCAAGGGCAAGGGCAAGTCGACCGCCGCCTTCGGCATGGTGCTGCGGTCCATCGGCCACGGCTTCCGCACCGGCGTGGTGCAGTTCGTCAAGGGCAGTTGGGACACCGGCGAGCGCCATGTGCTGGAGCGGTTCCCGGACCTCGTGACCATCGCCGCGATGGGTGAGGGCTTCACCTGGGAGACGCAGGACCGCGAGCGCGACATCGCCGCCGCCCGCGCCGCCTGGGAGGCCGCCAAGGCGATGATCCGCGATCCGTCCTACCGCCTGGTGCTGCTGGACGAGCTGAACATCGTGCTGCGCTACGACTACCTGCCGGTCGACGAGGTGGTGGCCTTCCTGCGCGACGAGAAGCCGGCCGACACCCATGTCATCGTCACCGGCCGCAACGCCAAGGACGAGCTGATCGAGATCGCCGATCTGGTCACCGAGATGACCATGATCAAGCACCCGTTCCGCGACGGCGTGAAGGCGCAGGCCGGGATCGAGTTCTGATGTCCTCCGCATGCGTAGGTTGGGTTCGCGGAACGCGAACCCAACATGGGGACGCCGGTGCAGGCGGTTGGATGTTGGGTTCGCCGCGGCGAACCCAACCTACGCGGCCGTGACGTCTCGCGTCCCCGCCCTGATGATTCAGGGCACCGGCTCCGACGTCGGCAAGTCGCTGATCGTCGCCGGGCTGTGCCGGGCCTTCGCCCGGCGCGGCCTGCGGGTGCGGCCGTTCAAGCCGCAGAACATGTCGAACAACGCCGCGGTGACGGCCGATGGCGGCGAGATCGGCCGGGCCCAGGCGCTGCAGGCGCGGGCCTGCGGCGTCGACCCGACCGTGCACATGAACCCGGTGCTGCTGAAGCCGGAGACGGAGACCGGCGCCCAGGTCATCGTCCAGGGCCGCCGCGTCGCCACGCTGAAGGCCCGCGACTATGCCGCCCGCAAGCCGCAGCTGCTGGCGGCGGTGCTGGACAGCTATGGCCGCCTGTCGGCCGAGGCCGACCTGGTGCTGGTCGAAGGCGCCGGCAGCCCGGCCGAGGTCAACCTCCGCGCCGGCGACATCGCGAACATGGGCTTCGCCGAGGCCGCGGGCCTGCCGGTGGTGCTGGTCGCCGACATCCATCGCGGCGGCGTCATCGCCAGCCTGGTCGGCACCCATGCGGTGATCGGGCCGGCGGAGGCCGCCCGTATCCGCGGCTTCATCGTCAACCGCTTCCGCGGCGACGCCGCGCTGTTCGCCGACGGCGTGCGGATCGTCGAGCACCGCACCGGCTGGCGCGGCCTCGGCATCGTGCCGCACTGGCCGCAGGCGTCGCTTCTGCCGGCCGAGGACGCCAACGCCCTGGCCGAGATCGAGACGCCGCACGGCCGGGCGATCACCGTCGCCGTGCCGGTGCTGTCGCGCATCGCCAATTTCGACGACCTCGATCCGCTGCGGCTGGAGCCGGACGTGGCGGTGCGCATGGTGCCGCCCGGCGAGGCGCTGCCCGGCGATGCCGACCTGGTGCTGCTGCCGGGGTCGAAATCGACCATCGGCGACCTCGCCTTCCTGCGCGCCCAGGGCTGGGACATCGACTTGATGGCCCATGTCCGGCGCGGCGGAAGGGTGCTGGGCCTCTGTGCGGGCTTCCAGATGCTGGGCCGAAGGCTGCACGACCCGGACGGCATCGACGGCCCGCCCGGCTCCGCCGACGGGCTGGGTCTGCTCGATCTCGAGACGGTGATGACGCCGGAGAAGAGCCTGGTCGCCGTCGCCGGCACCCACCGGCCGACCGGCACGGCAATCCGCGGCTACGAGATGCATGTCGGCCGCACTGAAGGCCCGGCCCTGGTCCGCCCGCTGCTCGACCTCGACGGCCGACCGGACGGCGCCGTCTCCCCCGACGGCCGCATCGCCGGCTGCTACGTCCACGGCCTGTTCGCCGCCGACGGCTTCCGCGCCGCCTTCCTGGCCGGGCTCGGGCCGCGCCCACAGGCCGGCCTGGCCTATGACGCCACGGTCGACGCCACGCTGGACGGGCTGGCCGACCACCTGGAACGGCATCTGGACATGGCGGCGCTGGCCCGGATTGCAGGGCTTCCCGCGTAGATTGGGTTCGCCTTGCGAACCCAACATCTCGACGCCGATCCTGCGGTTGGATGTTGGGTTCGCGTCGCGAACCCAACCTACAGAATCAGTGCTATTGCGACCGTCACCAACACCATGATCACCCCGGCGCCGCTGGTGACCGCCAAAGCCCGGCGGATGTCGCGCGGCGTCGCCTCCGCCCGGCCGCCATCCCCCATCCAGGCGTCGGGCACCACCGTGCCGTGGTATTGGCGCGGCCCGGCCAAAGCGAGGCCGAGGCCGCCGGCCATTGCCGCCTCCGGCCAGCCGGCATTGGGCGAGCGGTGCTTCGGCGCGTCCCTCCACATCGCCCGCCACGCTGCGCCGACGTGGCCGCCGCCGAAGGGCGCGGCCAGGGCCAGCAGGGCGCCGCACAGCCGCGCCGGGACCAGGTTCAGCACGTCGTCCAGCCGCGCCGCGGCCCAGCCGAAGGCCTCGTGCCGGGCGGTGCGGTGGCCGATCATGCTGTCGGCGGTGTTCACGACCTTGTAGACCAGGATCCCCGGCAGGCCGAGCAGCGCGAACCAGAAAGCCGGCGCGAACACGCCGTCAGAGGTGTTCTCGGCGTCGCTCTCGATCGCGGCGCGGCACACGCCGGCCAGGTCCAGGCTCTGCGGGTCGCGGCCGACGATCATCGACACGGCGCGGCGCCCGCCCTCCAGCCCCTCCAGCTCACAGGCCGCGGCCACGGCGGCGACATGGTCGTGCAGGCTGCGCTGGGCCAGGAAGATTGCGGCGACGACGATCTCCAGCACCCAGCCGAAGGGCAGTGCGCGCAGCAGGGCGGACAGGCCCCAGCCGATGCCGCCGGCCAGCAGCACCAGCAGCAGCGTCGCGGTGATGCCGGCGGCCCGGCGCCGGGCCGGGGCGTCGCCGTCCTGGTTCAGGCGCCGGTCCAGCCAGCCGATCCCCCAGCCGATCAGGGCGACGGGGTGCGGCAGCCGCCGCCACAGCCAGGGCGGGTCGCCGACCAGCGCGTCGAGCAGCAGGGCCGCGGCCAGGATCCAGAGATGGTGGGAGACGTCCAGCATGCTCACGCAAACGATAGAGACCGGTCCCCTTTTTTTGTCATCGCCGGGCTTGACCCGGCGATCCAGGGGCCGCCGCGAACTGCTCTGGCCGCCCTGGATGCCCGGGTCAAGCCCGGGCATGACAAAAAAAGAAGGCTCAACCCTTGTTCGTGAGCATCAAGAAGACCAGAACCGCAACCAGCACCGCCAGCACGGCGAGGCCGATCTTGACCCAGCTCCACGGCCGCTGGCCCTGCACCTCGCCGGTGCGGCCGTTGATCACGAAGCTGTAGGTCCGGCCGCCGTAGCGGAAGCTGTTCAGCCAGACCGGCAGCAGCACATGCTTGAAGGTCACCCCGGCGTAATCGGTCTGCAGCGAGCTGATCATCTGCTGGTCGCCGCCGATGTCGCTGCGGACATCGCCACGGATCACCGACTCCATCTTCGTCTTCGCCGTCTCGAAGCCGTCGGCCAGGCCGACCTGATAGTGCTGGGCCCCGAAGCCGCTCAGATAGCGCCCATCATAGGGAACCAGGGCCCCCAGGTCCCACGGCTCCAGCCGGTCCAGATAGCCTTCCGGCAGCGATCGGCTGGCCACCACCGTGACGTCGTCGAAGTCGCGCGCGACCCGGCCGCTGCACGGCGTCCAGCGCGTCTCCGTCACCGTGCGTGTCTGGTTGCCGTCGCGGACCGTCCGCACCACGGTGATGCCGCGCTGGCCGCTATAGTCGCTCTGCGTCGCGGCGTCGTAGGTCCAGTACGGCACATACATGCCGATGAAGCCGTTGTCGGCCTTGGCCAGGCGCTTCACGTCGCCGGGCGCGAACCACAGGCCGGACAGCCAGGATTCGTATTTCGCCCGCGCCGCCTTGGCGTCGAAGCCGAAGGGCAGCACCGCGCCGGGCGTCAGATGGGTCACGTCGCGCGGCTCGAGCACGATCGGCGTGCCGCAGAACGGGCAGCGCGACGCCTGGATCGCGGGGTCCAGCTGGAATTCGGCGGCGCAGCGCTTGCACGAGACGACCGAGACGGTCTCGGTCGGCGCCTGCTGCTCCGCATCCGCCAAGCCGACCGCGTAGTCGATCTCGGCGACGGTCGTCCAGGGCGAGGCCTCGATCGGGTTCTCGTGTCCGCAATAGGGGCATTTCAGCGCCCGGGTGCCGGGCGCGTATTCCAGCTGCGCGCCGCAGGACGCGCAGGCGAAAGCCAGGTCCGACATGACCCGGGATCAGGCGGGCGGCAGCGGCGGCGGCTGGTCGGCGAACAGCGTGGCCAGGGCGGCGATCTCGCCGGCCTTGGCCCAGCTCGCCATGCCCTGGGTCCAGACCAGGCTGTCGCGGGTCAGGCGGCCGTCGCGCACCAGCCCCTGCAGCTCGGCTGCCGGGAACGGGCCGGCCTGCTTGCCGTCGACGGCAACGTGATAGGCGCCGGGCAACGGCGGCGGCGCCGACCCGGCGGCCGGGGCCGAGGCCTGCTGCACCGCGCCGCCCATGGCCGAGGCGAGGCCCCCGGCGGTCGCCATGCCGATGCCGATGCCGGCGGCCCCGCCCGGGTTCTCGGCCGCGGCCTTGATCGCCTCGGCGGTCTGGAACTGGGTGTAGCGGCCGAGATCGCCGACCACGCCCATGCTGCTGCGCCGGTCCAGCGCCTTCTCCACCTCCTCGGGCAGCGAGACGTTCTCGACCAGCAGCGCCGCCACCTCCAGGCCGTAGGCGTCGAACTCCGGCTGGATCGCGTCGCGGATGACCTGGCCGACCTTGTCGTAGTTGGACGACAGGTCGAGCACGGGGATGCCCGACTTCGCCACCGCCCCGGCGAAGCTGGTGACGATCAGGTTGCGCAGCTGCTCGGTGATCTCGTCGGTGGTGAAGCGGCCGTCGGTGCCGGCGATCTCGCGGATGAAGGCGGCCGGGTCCTTGACCCGGATGGCATAGGTGCCGAAGGCGCGCAGCCGCACCGGCCCGAATTCCGGGTCGCGCAGCATCACCGGGTTCATCGTGCCCCATTTCAGGTCGGTGAACCGCTTGGTGTTGAGGAAGTAGACCTCGGCCTTGAACGGGCTCGCGAAGCCGTATTTCCAGCCCTGCAGCGTCGACAGGATCGGCAGGTTCCTGGTCTCCAGCGTGACCATGCCGGGCTGGAAGACGTCGGCCACCTTGCCTTCGTTGACGAAGACGGCGACCTGGCTCTCGCGCACGGTCAGCTGGGCGCCGTACTTGATCTCGTTGTTGTGCCGCTCGAACCGGTAGACGATGGTGTCCTGGGTATCATCGGTCCATTCGATGATGTCGATGAATTCGCCGGCAATCTTGTCCCACAGGGCCATGGTCCCCTCCATCCGCGGGCCTCATGGGCCGGATCGCGCGGCGACGATAGTATCAGCTTGGGACGAAAAAGAGGCGGGCCGGGATGGAACGACCCGGTCCGCCTCGATGCTAGCTGCGCGAGTTCGGCTGCGGCGCCCGGGCCGCCGGCGGCGCCAGCTTCACGCCCGGCATGGTGCGGGGCAGGGCGCGCGGGTCGAGCCGCAGGTCGTAGCGCTCGGCCAGGAGCGCGGTGCCCATGATCAGGAGGCCGGTGCCGGACACGACCAGGAACGGCAGGTACCAGGCCAGGTCGGTCGCCACCATGCCGAGCAGAACCGCGCCGGCCGCCGTCTCCGGGATGCCGCTGCCGGCGCCGCTGCGATAGCCGGACCGGCGCGAGCTGCCCTTCTTCGGCGTCCGCACGAAGCCGCTGCGCCGGCCGATGAAGGCCTCGATCACGCCCACCGAGTTCGACAGCGACAGGCCGGCGTTCAGCGCCATGGTGGCCAGTATGTCCATCACCGCCTGGCCCAGCCGCTCCCGCCGCACGGCGCAGCGGCCGGAGACCAGGAAGGCGGCGGTGCCGGAGATGCCGAGCACGGTCGAGACCACGCCCAGCACGGTCAGCGCCACCGGCTGGTCGAAGCCGATGCCGAGGAACATCAGCGTGTTCACCATGGCCAGCGCGCCCAGCGGGTAGAACAGGCACTGCAGCAGCTGCAGGCTGACCGCGACCTTGGTCTTTGGCGGGAAGGCGGAGCGCCAGATCGTCGGCAGCAGCTTGCAGGCGACCTGGGCGAAGCCCTTGGTCCAGCGGAACTGCTGCACCCGCCAGGCGGCGATGGACGAGGGCAGCTCGCCCGGCACGGTGATGTCGGACAGGTAGCGGGCGCGCCAGCCCTTGAGATGGGCGCGCAGGCTGAGGTCCAGGTCCTCGGTCAGCGTGTCGGCCTTCCAGCCGCCGGCGTCGTCGATCGCGGCGCGGCGCCAGATGCCGCAGGTGCCGTTGAAGGGCAGGGGCAGACCGGTCATGCTGCGGGCCGGCTGCTCGATGCCGAAATGCGCGTCCAGCATCAGCGTCTGGGCGCGGGTCAGGCGGTTCTCGTCACCGTTCAGATGCTCCCAGCGGCCCTGCACGAAGGCCAGGCGCTTGTCGTTCTCCAGCACGCCGACGGTGCGGCGCAGGAAGTCCGGCCGCGGAATGAAGTCGGCGTCGAAGATCGCGACATAGGGATGATCGGTGACGCCCAGCCCGGCATGCAGCGCCCCGGCCTTGAAGCCGGTGCGGTCGGTCCGGTGCAGGCGGTGGGCGTCGACGCCGGCGGCGCGCAGCTCCTGCACCGCCGCCTCGGCGATCTCGCGGGTCTCGTCGATGCTGTCGTCCAGCAGCTGGATCGTCAGCTTGTCCTGCGGCCAGTCGAGCGCGGCGGCGGCGCCGAGGATGCGGCGCACCACATGCCGTTCATTGAACACCGGGACCTGGATCAGGACCCTGGGCAGGTCAGCGTCCGGCGTCGCGGCCGTCCCCTGACTCGGCAGACTCTGCCCCTGCGACTGATGTCGCCAGAAGGTGACCGCGAGCCAGAGGAGATTGCAGGACAGGAGGCATAATAGCGTCAGCGCGATGGCCAGTAGACCGTATACGCTGAACTCGAAGATCTCCAAGGGGGTCAAGATGGCCCGGCCTTTTCTTGCGTATATTCAGAACTCAAAACAGCCGACTCATGTCGTTGTTCCGTCAGTGTATCGTATCGGCACCTCGGCGACATCAAGCGCAGCGGAACGTGGCGCCAGCATGGCAGGTATGGGACGGCCGGTGAAAACGGTCGCCGGAAGGCCTTGAATCGTCGGACTTGTACGATAGGCTGGGCGCCGGCCCGCCGAACCGGGGCCATGGAGGAAACCATGACCAAACCCGTCGTCCTCGCCCTGGCCGGCCTGATGCCGGGCCCCTTCGCCGAGCTGGAGGCGAACTGCACCGTGCACCGGCTGTGGGAGGCCGAGGACCGCGAGGCGCTGATCCGGCGGGTGGCGCCGGAGGTCCGCGGCATCGTCACCGGCCCCGGCGTCTCGGCGGAGCTGATGGACCGGTTCCCGGCGCTGGAGATCATCGGCAATTTCGGCGTCGGCTACGACAAGGTCGACACCGCCCATGCCAAGGCGCGCGGCGTCCGCGTCACCAACACCCCCGGCGTGCTCGACGACGAGGTCGCGGATCTCGGCCTCCTGCTGATGCTGGCGACGGCGCGGCGGCTCTGCGTCGGCGACCATTTCGTCCGCGCCGGCAAATGGACCCAGGGCGGCCTGCCGCTGGCCCGCAGCCTGCGCGGCAAGCGCCTCGGCGTGGTCGGCATGGGCCGGATCGGCCAAGCGGTGGCGGAGCGGGCGCAGGTGTTCGGCCTGTCGATCGCCTGGCACGGGCCGCGGGCGAAGCCGGAGATCGACCATCCCTATTATCCGGACCTGGTGGCCCTGGCCCGCGACAGCGACGTGCTGGTGCTGTGCTGCCCCGGCGGCGCCGCCACCCATCACATCGTCAATCGCGCGGTGATCGAGGCGCTGGGCCCCGAGGGCATCCTGGTCAACATCGCCCGCGGCACGGTGGTGGATGAGCCGGAGATGGTGTCGGCCCTGGTCGACGGCCGGCTCGGCGCCGCCGGGCTCGACGTGTTCGAGCACGAGCCGAAGGTGCCGGAGGCGCTCTACGCCCTCGACAACGTGGTGCTGCAGCCGCATGTCGGCAGCGCCACGGTCGAGACCCGCAACGCCATGGCCGACCTCGTGGTCCGCAACCTGCTGGCCCATTTCGCCGGCCAGCCGCTGCTGACCCCGGTGGTGTGAGGGGGGAAGGGGGCGGTCGCGCCGCCCCCGGTCCTGCCTACCGCCCGTTCGCCTTGCGCCAGGCGGCGAAGTCGAGCTTGGTCTGCTCTTCGGTCGCGGGGTAGAGGCCGAGGATCGAGCGGCCCTTCATCACCTCCTCGGTGACGAAATCCTCGAAGGCGGTCATCTCCACCGCCTCGTCGGCGATCTCGTCGGCGATGTTCGCCGGGATGATCACCACGCCCTCGCCGTCGCCGACCACCACATCGCCCGGAAACACCGGCGCGTCGCCGCAGCCGATCGGCACGTTGATGTCCAGCGCCTGGTGGCGGGTCAGGTTGGTCGGGGCCGCCGGGCGGTTGTGATAGGCGGGGATGCCGAGCTTGGCGATCTCCGGCGAATCGCGGAAGCCGCCGTCGGTGACCACGCCGGCGACGCCGCGCTTCATCAGCCGCGCCACCAGGATCGACCCGGCCGAGGCCGCGCGCGGATCCTTGCGGCTGTCGATGACGAAGACGGCGCCGGGCGGGCAGTCCTCGACCGCCTTGCGCTGCGGGTGGGCGCGGTCCTGGAACACGCTGAGCGGGTTCAGGTCCTCGCGCGCCGGGATGTAGCGCAGGGTGAAGGCCTCGCCGACCATCGGCGCGCCCGACGGGTTCAGCGGGTGCACATCCTGGATGAACTGGTTGCGCAGGCCGCGCTTGAACAGGGCCGTGGTCAGGGTGGCGGTGCTGACGGTCTTCAGCTTGTCCCGGGTCTCGGGTTTCAATCCGGTCATTCGATCATCCTCGTTCGGAAGGGTCAGCCGCCGACGGCGCCCTGGGTGCCCACATGGAGCGCGTATACGGATTGGCTGGAGGCCATGAACAGGCGGTTGCGCATCTCGCCGCCGAAGCACAGGTTGGCGCAGCGCTCGGGCAAGGCGATCCGGCCGATCGGCTTGCCGTCGGGATTGAAGATCATCACCCCGTCCAGCTCGTCGCTGCCCATGCCCCAGCCGCACCACAGGTTGCCGTCGACATCGACGCGCATGCCATCGGCGGTGCCCTTGCCGCAATCGACCGCGACCCGGCGGTTGGCGATGCCGCGGCCGCCGTCGACCACGTCATAGGCATGGATCAGCCGGTTCGGCGTCGCCCGGGATTCGATCACGTAAAGGATCTTTTCGTCAGGCGAGAAGGCGAGGCCGTTGGGCCCGTTCAGGTCCCCGGCCATGACCGCGAGCGAGCCGGTCTCCGGATCCAGCCGGTACAGGTTGCTCGGCAGCTCCGGCTCGGCCTTGCGGCCTTCGTAGTTGCCGCCGATGCCGAAGGGCGGGTCGCTGAACCAGATCGAGCCGTCGGACTTGACCACGATGTCGTTGGGCGAGTTCAGCCGCTTGCCCTCGAAGCGGTCGGCCAGGACAGTGATCGTGCCGTCATATTCGGTGCGGGTGACGCGGCGGCCGATATTCTCGCAGGTGACCAGCCGGCCCTGGCGGTCCCGGGTGTTGCCGTTGGCGAAGCCGGAGGGCTTGCGGAAGGTGCTGACCGCCCCGGTCTCCTCGTCCCATTTCAGGATCCGGTTGTTCGGGATGTCGCTCCACAGAAGATAGCGGCCGTCGCCGAACCAGACCGGCCCCTCGCACCAGCGGCAGCCGGTGGCGATGCGCTCTACCGCCGCGTTGAACAGCCTGTAGGGCGCGAAGCTGGGATCCAGGACCTGCACCGCCGGGTCGGGGTAGCGCGTCGACGGTGCCCAATCCGCGCGGGCCCCGGTCGTGAACGATGCGGCGGCAATGGCGGCTCCGGCCATGATCACCTCCCGTCTGCTGCGATTCATGCGTCGGTCTCTCGGGTCGTCAGAAGATGTCCGGCTCGCCCACCGGGGCGCCGAAGCCGGTCTCGAGGAAGTCGAAGTCGCAGCCCTCATGCGCCTGGCGGATATGGCGGTTGAACATCCAGCCATAGCCGCGCTCGAAGCGGGGCTGCGGCGGCTGCAGTTCGGCCCGGCGGCGCGCCAGCTCCGCCTCCGGCACCTCCATGTCGATGCGGCGGGCGGCGACGTCGAGGGTGACGATGTCGCCGGTGCGCAGCAGCGCCAGCGGTCCGCCGACATAGGATTCGGGCGAGACGTGCAGGATGCAGGCGCCGTAGCTGGTGCCGCTCATCCGCGCGTCGGAGATGCGGACCATGTCGCGGATGCCCTGCTTCACCAGCTTCTTCGGGATCGGCAGCATGCCCCATTCCGGCATGCCCGGTCCCCCTTGAGGCCCCACATTCCGCAGCACCAGCACATGGTCCGGCGTGACGTCCAGGTCGTCGCGGTCGATCACCGCCTTCATCGACGGATAGTCGTCGAACACCAGGGCCGGGCCGCTGTGCTTCAGGAAGCGCGGCTCGCAGGCGCTGGGCTTGATGACGCAGCCGTCCGGCGCCAGGTTGCCGCGCAGCACCGCCAGCGCACCCTCGGCATAGAGCGGGTTGTCGATCGGCCGGATCACATCCTCGTTGTAGATCTCGGCGCCGGCGATGTTCTCGCCCACGGTGCGGCCGCTGACGGTCAGCGCGTCCAGCTTCAGGTGGTCGCGCAGCCGGGTCATCAGCCCCGGCAGGCCGCCGGCATAAAAGAAATCCTCCATCAGGTACTGATCGCCGCTGGGCCGGACATTGGCGATCACCGGCACCACCCGGCTGGCGGCGTCGAAATCATCCAGGCCGATATCGGCGCCCGCCCGCCGCGCCATGGCGACCAGATGGATGATGGCGTTGGTCGAGCAGCCCATCGCCATCGCCACCACGATCGCGTTCTCGAAGGCGGCGCGGGTCTGGATCCGGGCCGGGACCAGGTCCTCCCACACCATCTCGACGATGCGGCGGCCGCAGGCGGAGGACATCCGGATATGGCCGGCATCCGCGGCCGGGATCGAGGAGGCGCCGGGCAGGGTCATGCCGATCGCCTCGGCGATCGCGGTCATGGTGCTGGCCGTGCCCATGGTCATGCAGTGGCCGTAGCTGCGGGCGATGCCGCCCTCGATGTCCAGCCAGTCCTGGTCGCTGATGTTGCCGGCCCGGCGCTCGTCCCAGAACTTCCAGGCGTCGGAGCCGGAGCCGAGCACCTTGCCCTTCCAGTTGCCGCGCAGCATCGGCCCGGCCGGCAGATAGATCGCCGGCAGGCCGGCGCTGGTCGCGCCCATCAGCAGGCCGGGGGTGGTCTTGTCGCAGCCGCCCAGCAGCACCGCGCCGTCGACCGGATGCGAGCGCAGCAGCTCCTCCACCTCCATCGCCAGCAGGTTGCGGTACAGCATGGTGGTCGGCTTGACATAGCTTTCCGACAGCGACAGCGCCGGCAGCTCGATCGGGAAGCCGCCCGCCTGCAGCACCCCGCGCTTCACATCCTCGACCCGCTGCTTGAAATGGGCGTGGCAGGGGTTGGCGTCGGACCAGGTGTTGATCAGCGCGATCACCGGCCGGCCGACCCAGTCCTCGGGCCCGTAGCCCATCTGCATGGCGCGGGAGCGGTGGCCGAAGGCGCGCAGGTCGTCGGGCGCGAACCAGCGGGCGCTGCGGAGAGTGTCGGGCGTCTTGCGGGGCGTGTCGGTCATGGCTCGCTGCCGTCTGGAGAGGATCGGTGGCTGGGACTCAATTCTGCAGGCCCCATCGTCGCACCGTCCGCCGCTCGATCGAGCGGAAAATCACGTTCTCGACCACCAGGCCGATGACGATGACGGTGAGCAGCCCGGCGAAGACCGAGGGGATGTCGAGCAGGTTGCGGTTCTCGAAGATGAACCAGCCCAGCCCGCCCTGGCCGGAGGAGACGCCGAACACCAGCTCGGCCGCGATCAGGGTGCGCCAGGCGAAGGCCCAGCCGATCTTGAGCCCGGTCAGGATCGACGGAAAGGCGGCCGGCACCAGGATGCGGGCGACATAGCCGAGCCCCCGGAGGCCGTAGTTGCGCCCGACCATGCGCAGGGTCTGCGACACGCCGAGGAAGCCGGCATGGGTGTTCAGCGCGACCGCCCATAGCACCGAATGGATCAGCACGAAGACCAGGCTGCCGGTGCCGAGCCCGAACCAGATCAGCGCCAGCGGCAAGAGCGCGATCGCCGGCAGCGGGTTGAACATCGCCGTCATGGTCTCGAGGAAATCGGTGCCGACCCGGGTGTTGATGGCCAGCACCGTCAGGGTCGCGGCCAGCGCGATGCCGGCGGCATAGCCCATCAGCAGGATCTTGATCGAGGTCCAGGCCCGCAGCGCCAGCGGGCCGCGGGTGAAGCCGTCGACCATGGCCGACAGCGTGTCGCCCAGCGTCGGGAACAGCAGCGGGTTGTCGAGAATCGAGGCATAGACCTGCCAGATCGCGGCCAGCACCAGGATCAGCAGGGTCTTGCGGATGAAGGCGCTGCCCCACAGCAGCTCGACAATCCCGAGCTTGCGCTCGACGGCGCCGATCTGGGGGGCGGCGGTCGATTCGGTGTCCGCCATCAGGATCTGGGCCATCGCGTTCACTCCCTATGGCCCGGCTCGGCGAAGAGCAGGTCGTGGATCTGCCGCTCCAGCCGGCCGGCGCTGCCGTCCTCGGCCGAGACCCGGTCGACGTCGCGCACCTCGGCCTTGACCCGGCCCGGGTGCGGCGACAGCAGCAGGATGCGGTTGCCGATGCGGATCGCCTCGGCGATCGAATGGGTGACGAAGAGGACGGTGAAGCGCGTGTCCTGCCAAAGCTGCAGCAGCTCGTCCTGCATCTGCCGGCGGGTGAGGGCGTCGAGCGCGGCGAAGGGTTCGTCCATCAGCAGGATGTCCGGCTCCATCGCCATGCCGCGGGCGATGGCGACGCGCTGCTTCATGCCGCCCGACAGCGTGTGCGGATAGCTGTCGACCGCCCGGGTCAGATGGACCTTCTCGATATACGCCCGGGCCCGGTCCTCCGCCTCGCGGCGCGGCAGCTTCCGCGCCGTGCGCAGCGGGAACATCACGTTCTCCAGCACCGTCTTCCAGGGCAGCAGCTGGTCGAACTCCTGGAACACCATCATCCGGTCGGCGCCGGGCTCCGCCACCTCGCGGTCCTTGATCCGGATCGCGCCCTCGCTCGGCCGCATATAGCCGCCGACCGCCTTCAGCAGGGTGGACTTACCGCAGCCCGACGGCCCCAGCAGAACGAAGCGGTCCGACCGGTCGACCTGGAAGCTGACCCGCTCGGTCGCGGTGACCTGGACCGACGGCGTCTTGTAGCGCAGCGTGACGCCGCTGACGTCGAGCAACGCCATCCTAGTTGCCGTTCAGGTCTTGGGAGGTGGGCAGGTAGTAGTCGGTCCAGGCCTTCGGCTCGGTCTTCAGGGTGCCGATCCGGTACAGGTGCTGGGCGAACTTCATGGTGCCCTGCGGCGCCGCGATGAAGTCCATCATCCCAGGCTGCTTCAGCATCTCCATCAGGTCGTCGACGCTGGTCTTGTCGCCGGTGACCTCGCGGTAGATCTCGACCGCGGCGCGCGTGTCCTTGTGGATGAAGTCGACCGCCTCCAGCGTTGCCGCCTTCACCGCCTCGACCACCTTCGGATTGGCGTCGGCGAAGCGGGTGGTGGTGAAGAACTGCGCCTGGGTCAGCGGACCGCCGATGACATCGGGCGAGCGCAGCACCACATGCGTTCCGGGAATGTTCTTCAGCTCGAAGTAGTCGAAGGGCGGGGCCGAGAAATGGCTGGTCACCTCATGCTGCGGGTTGGCCAGCGCCGCCGCCGCGTCGGGATGGCCCAGCTGCACCGTGTTGCCGTCCAGCTTGGCCCACTGGTCCTCGCCGAAGGCCTGGGCGGCCGCCATCTGCAGCAGGATCGCCTGGGTCGAGACGCGGACCGTCGGCACCGCGATCTTGTCGGTCGACCCGAAATCCTGCAGCGACTTGATGTTGGGGTTGCGGCTGAGGAGGTTCAGGGGCAGGGCGGAGGAGGCGACGATGCCCTTCACCCCGCCGCGGGTGCGGTCCCACAGCAGCAGCAGGTTGCCGACGCCGGTGTTGACGATGTCGACGCCGCCGGCCAGCAGCGCGTCGGTCTGGGCGCCGCCGCCCGAGAAGGTGGTCCAGCTGACCTTGAGGTCGGGCAGGCCCAGCGCCGCCGCCTGCTTCTCCACCAGCTTCTGCTTCTCCATGACATGGGCGGCCATGTACAGGATGCCGGGCTGGCGCGAGATGGTGATCTCGGTCTTGTCCTGCGCCAGGGCCGGCGCCGCGGCGGCAAAGGTCCCGGCCAGGGCCAGGGCGGCTGCGCAGAGTCGCATCCACTTCATCCGTGTCTCCTCCACATCCGGCGCTCCGGTCCCCGGCCGGTTGGTCCGGCTTCGGGCTCTTGCGGGCACCTCGGTTCGAGTCGGTGAAACACTAATACATTAGTGCATCGATGGCCAAGCCGAGTTTATCATCGCGATTGCGGGCGCGGCCCGGCCCGGTTCAAATCGCGGGTGGAGAGAACGAGGATTCCAACAGCATGACCGTCACGGCGATCCAGCTCGACCGCGCCCGGCAGGCGGCCCCGCAGGTCTATGAGCGGCTGCGCGAGCAGATCATCGCGCTGGTCCTGGCGCCGGGCTCGGTGCTGGCCCGCAATGAGCTGATGGCGCAATTCGGGGTCAGCCAGACGCCGATCCGCGACGCCCTGCTGCGCCTGGCGGAGGAGGGGCTGGTCGATATCTTCCCGCAGCACGCCACGGTGGTCAGCCCGGTCGACCTGCCGGCGGCACGGCAGGCGCATTTCCTGCGCCGGTCGGTCGAGCTCGAGGTGGTGCGGAGCCTGGCGCAGCGCGAGGACCGGTCCTTCGTGCCGCGGCTGCGGGCGCTGATCGCCCGCCAGCGCAGCATGCTCGACGCCCAGGATCTCGAGGCCTTCGCCGAGACCGACCAGTCGCTGCACCGCCAGCTCTGCGAGGCGGCGGAGGTGCCAGGCCTGTGGGCGCTGATCCGCAGCCGCAGCGGCCATCTCGACCGGCTGCGGCGGCTGCACCTGCCGGCGCCGGGCAAAGCCCAGTCGATCCTGGACGACCACGCCCGGATCCTCGACGCCATCGCCGAGGGCGACGCGGACCGGGCGCAGGAGGCGCTGCGGCAGCATCTGTCCGGGACGCTGGCCCAGGTCGACGAGATCCGCGCCCGCTTCCCGGATTATGTGAGGGGATAGCCTCAGCCCGGACTGCGCTGCTCCCGCCACCAGACATAGGCGCCGGCGGCGACAATGACGGCGCAGCCCAGCAGCGGGCGCGCGCCGATCACGTCGCCGAACACGACCCACCCGAAGGCCAGGCCGTAGATCAGCTGGCTGTACTGGAACGGCGCCAGGGTCGAGGCGGGGGCTTGGCCGAAAGCCGCGATCAGCAGGGTGTGCGACAGCAGGCCCAGCAGCCCCATCGCCAGCATCAGGCCCCAGCCGGCCGCGTCGGGCGGCGTCCAGACGAAAGGCTGCGCCAGGCTCAGCAGCACCGTCCCGACCAGCGCGGTGATGAACAGGGTGGTGCGGGGATCCTCGCCGTCCAGGCGCCGTGTGGCGACCAGGCCGATCGCCCAGAACAGCGCCGCCCCGAAGGCGACCAGGCCGCCGAGGATGCCGACGCCGTCGCCGCTGGGCCAGACGATGATCAGCATGCCGATGAAGCCGGCCGCCACCGCGGCCCAGCGATGCGGGCCGACATGCTCGCCCAGGAACAGCACCGACAGCACGATCACCAGCAGCGGCGCGATGAAGTTGATCGCGAACAGGTCGGCCAGCGGCATCAGGCTGAAGCCGAGGATGGCGAGCATGGCGGAAGCCAGCAGCGCCAGGGCGCGCGCCGCCTGCAGCGTCGGCCGGGCCGTCGCCGCCATCCGCCGGACGCTGGCCGGGCCTGCGATCAGCAGCATCGGCAGCGCATGGAAGGTATAGCGCGCCCAGGTCACCTGGATCGGGTCATAGTCGCCGGTCAGCACCTTGGACACGGTGTCCATGGCGGTGAAGCTGCCCATCGCCGCCAGCATGAGCAGCATGCCGGCGGCGGGGGCGGCCGCGGTCCGCGGCAGGGCGGTCATGGCCTAAAGGGCCGTCAGGGCGTCTGCACGCCCCGCGTGTTCAGGTAGACCGCGCGCAGCGAGGTGGTGGCGCAGATGAACAGGCGGTTCTTCTTGGCTCCGCCGAAGCAGACATTGGCCACCACCTCCGGCACCTTGATCTTGCCGATCAGCGCGCCGTCCGGGGCGTAGCAATGCACGCCGTCGCCGGCGCTGGTCCAGATGTTGCCGTGATGGTCGATGCGGAATCCGTCGAACAGGCCGAAGGTGCAGTCGGCGAAGACCTCGCCGCCGGCCAGCGTGCCGTCGTCGCGGACCTGGAAGCGGCGGATGTGCTTCGGCCCGTCCGGGGTATGGGTGGCACCGGTGTCGGCGACGTAGAGCAGCTTTTCGTCCGGCGAGAAGGCGATGCCGTTCGGCTTGTCGAAATCGGTGGCGATGGCCTTCAGCGTCCCCGATTTCGGGTCGAAGCGGTAGACGTGGCAGCCATCCTGCTCGGGTTCGGACTGGTGGCCTTCATATTCCGACAGGATGCCGTAGGAGGGGTCGGTGAACCACACCGTGTCGTCCGACTTCACCACCACGTCGTTCGGCGAGTTCAGGCGGCGGCCGTTATAGCTGTCGGCCAGCACGGTGATGCGGCCGTCATATTCGGTGCGGCTGACCCGGCGGCCGCCATGCTCGCAGGAGATCAGGCGGCCCTGGCGGTCGCGGGTGTGGCCGTTGGTGTAGTTCGACGGGTTGCGGTAGACGCTGACGCTGCCGTCGGTCTCGTCCCAGCGCATGATCCGGTTGTTCGGGATGTCGCTCCACAAGAGGTAGCGGCCGTCGCCGAACCAGACCGGCCCTTCCGACCAGCGCAGCCCGATGTCGCTGGCCAGCACGTCGATATGGACATTGCCCATGACATAGCCCGCGAAGCGCTTGTCCAGCACCTCGAAACAGGGGTCGAGCATCCCGGTTTCCTCCCTTGGCCCGGGCCTCGCCCGGACGGTCCTATTGATCGGACATAACTGGCCGGAGTGTTGCGCCCCGCCGGAAGCCGTCAACGATTCGGCGGATGAAAAATCGGTCAGAGTGTAGAGCGGCCACCGCGCCCATACAGCACCAGCATCAGGATGAT
This sequence comes from Inquilinus sp. NPDC058860, assembly GCF_042743185.1. Taxonomy (NCBI): domain Bacteria; kingdom Pseudomonadati; phylum Pseudomonadota; class Alphaproteobacteria; order Rhodospirillales; family Rhodospirillaceae; genus Inquilinus; species Inquilinus sp. NPDC058860. The sequence continues at coordinate 43,067 of NZ_JBHYMS010000038.1, forward strand.
AACGAGGCCGTAGATGATCTGCCGCCCGGCCTCCGGCATCTGCATCACCGACAGCACGCTCTGCAGCAGCACGATCAGGATGGTGCCGACCACGGTGCCGGCGTAGCGGCCCTGGCCGCCCAGGATGTTGGTGCCGCCGATCACCACCGCGGCGATGGCGGGCAGGAGATAGGGGTCGCCCATCGCCTGATAGGCCTTGCTGGAATAGCCGGCGAGGAGGATGCCGGCCAAGGCCGAGCACAGCCCGCACAGGGTGAAGGCGCCGAGGATGACGAGCCGGGTGTTGACGCCGGACAGATAGGCCGCGGCCTCGCGGTTGCCGATCGCGTAGATATAGCGGCCCATCGGCGTGCGGGTCAGCAGGAAGACGATGCCGAGCGACAGCAGGGCCCAGACGAACACCGCCATCGGGATCCCCAGCAGCTCGGTCTTGGCCAGGAACTGCATCGGCGGGGTGGCCATGGTGGTCGGCGAGAAGCCGCCGGTCAGCATCACCATCAGCCCGCGCAGCACGGTGTTGACGCCGAGGGTGAAGATCATCGACGGCACCCGGAGAAAGGCGACGCCGAGCCCGTTGAACAGCCCGACCAGGGCGCCGATGGCGAGGCCGACCGGGATCGCCTCGGGCCCGCCGACCGCGGTCGCCAGCATGGCCGAGGCGGCGACGGTCCAGGGCACCGACAGGTCGATATGGCCCATCAGGATCACCAGCATCATCCCGGCGGCAACGACGCCGAGGAAGGAGGCGACCTTGAGCTGCTGCAGCAGATAGGTCGGCGACAGGAAGGTGGCCGTGCCCTGGGTGATCGCGGTGTAGGCGGTGCCCGCCGCCAGGATCAGGATGACGAAGCCGCAGGCCACCAGGATCGGCCGGTCGATGGAGCGGAGATAGGCTTGCATCGGTCCTCCGCTACCCGAACAGCTGCAGGCGGTTCCTGACCGTGAACACCCGGGCGGCGCCGAGCGAGACCGCGGCCAGCAGGATGATGCCCTCGGACAGCGGCTGCAGCAGCGGGTTGGCCAGGAAGCCGAGGATGCTGTCCTCCGGCACCACGCGGAAGCAGAAGGAGATGGCGCGCAGCACCATGACGCCGACGATCGAGGCCACGGCGCCGCCCGATCCGCCGAACAGCGAGGTGCCGCCGATCACCACCGCGGCGATCGAGTTGAGGGTGTAGCCGCCGGCCATCGGCATGTCGGCGTTGCCGCTGCCGGTCTGCAGCGCCAGGTAGACCCCGGCGATCGCGGCGAACAGCCCGGCCAGGGTGAACGCGGCAAGCTTCGACCGGTCGATGGCGACGCCGGACATGAAGGCCGCCTGCTCCGACGATCCGATGGCGTAGCAGCCGCGGCCGGTCACCGAGTTCTTGAACGGCAGCCAGACCAGCAGCACCACCAGCACGATCAGGATGATCGGCACCGGGATGGCCTGGATCGCCACGAACCAGCCGGGCAGGTCGCCGCCCCACCAGCCATAGGTGTCGGCCACGTCGAACAGCGTGTTGGTGGCGGCCCAGGACAGGTCGCTGTCGACCGCGCCGCCCGGGGTCGGGCGCAGGAACAGGGCGATGCCGATCAGCACGGCCCCGGTCGCCAGCGTGGCGATGATCGGCTGGATCCGGCCGTAGACGACCAGCGCGCCGTTGACGAAGCCGGCCAGCAGGCCGGCGCACAGGCACAGCACGATGCCGAAGGCCAGCTCCCAGCCGCTGCCGGTCAGGAGATGCGAGGCCAGGCAGTTGACCATCGTCATCAGCGGCCCGACGGAGAGGTCGAGCCCGCCCAGCAGCACCGGCACGGTCTGGGCCATCGCCACCAGGGCCAGGGTGAAGGTCTCGTTGGCGTTCTGGACGATCAGGTCGGCGCTGCCGCCGCGCGGATGCTGGTAGGAGTAGAGACCGTAGAACAGCACGAACAGGGCGATGGCGAGCAGCAGGCCGCCCTGGCGCGAGGCACGGTGGAGGAGGGGGATCATGCCGGCACCGCCTCCGCCGCCTGGCCATTGGTTTCGAGGTTGAGCGCGCTGGCGACGATGTTGGTCTCGGTGATGGCCTCGCCCTCCAGCGTCCGGATCACCCGCCCGCCATAGAGAATGAGCACCCGGTCGCAGCAGCCGATCAGCTCGTCATAGTCGGTCGAGTAGAACAGGATCGAGGTGCCGGCAGCGGCCAGGTCGTGCAGCAGCTGGTAGATCTCCTGCTTGGTGCCGACATCGATGCCGCGGGTCGGGTCGTTCAGCAGGACGATGCGGGCCTCGGTCAGCAGCCATTTGGCGATCGCCACCTTCTGCTGGTTGCCGCCGGACAGGGTGCCGACCGCGGCGTCGGCGGAGCCGATCTTGATCCGCAGCGCCTCGACCATGCGGGCAATGCTGTCCGCTTCGCGCTTGCGGTCGATGACGCCGCCACGGGCCATGCCGCCTAGGGCCGCCAGGGTGATGTTCTCGCCGACCGACATCGGCAGCAGCAGCCCCTCGGTCTTGCGGTCCTCCGGGATCAGCGCCATGCGGATGTCGGCGCGCTTGGCCTTGCTCGGGCTGCCGATCCGCACCGGCCGGCCGTCGACCATCACGCTGCCCTCGACCCCGCGCAGCACGCCGAACAGCGCCAGCAGCAGCTCGCGCTGACCCTGGCCGTCCAGCCCGCCGAGGCCGACGATCTCGCCGCGGCCGACGGTCAGGGAGATGTCCGACAGGCGCTGGCCCCAGCGCAGCCCGCGGGTCTCCAGCACCGGGACCGGCGCCTCGGCCCGCACCGGCTTCGGCGGATAGACGTTGTGGATCTCGCGGCCGATCAGCATCCGCACCACCTCGTCGTCGCTGCGCGCGCCGGCCGGGAAGGTGTCGATGTGCCGGCCGTTGCGGAACACCGAGCAGGTGTCGCACAGCGCCTTGATCTCCGGCATGCGGTGGGAAATGTAGAGGATCCCCAGCCCCTCCCGCCGCAGCCGGTGCAGCAGGGCATAGACCTTCTCCACATCCGCCGCGGTCAGGGCCGAGGTCGCCTCGTCGAGGATCAGCAGGCGTGGGTCGCGCCCCAGCGCCTTGGCGATCTCGACCATCTGCCGGCGCGACAGGGGCAGCGCCTTGACCGGCAGCCGCGGATCGATGTCGGAGCAGCCGATCCGCGCCAGCAGCTCCTCCGCCCGCCGCCGCTGGGCCCGGCGGTCGATCAGGCCCAGGCGCCGGGGCGGCCGGGTGATGCAGATGTTGTCGGCGACCGACAGGTCCGGCAGCAGCGACAGCTCCTGGAACACGCAGACGACGCCGGCGGCATTCGCTGCCTGCGGCGAGGCGAAGCTGGCCGGGCGGTCGTCGATCAGCATCTCGCCGGCGCTGGGCTGCACCACCCCGGCGATGATCTTGATCAGCGTGCTCTTGCCGGCCCCGTTCTCGCCCAGAACTCCGTGGATCGACCCGGCCCGGGCCGCGAACTCCACCTCGCGCAGCGCGTGCACGCCGCCGTAATGCTTGCTGACCCCGGTCAGGCGCACCAGCGGCGGCGTGTCGGCGCCGGCCTTCATGTCCGGCGCCACCGCGCTTACTTGTTCTCGGCGGTCTGGGCCATGATCTGCGGCGCCGTGAAGGTGATGCCGCAGGGCTCGAACGCGTTCGGCGCGAAGAAGTCGACCGTCAGGTTCGACCAGTAGTTCTCGCCGTCCTTCAGCGTCTTGTAGTCCGCGACCGGGATCGGGATCGACACCATCTGCGGCATCGTCTCGCCCTTCAGCGCGGCGATCGCCGCCTTGGTGGCGATGGCGACGAGGGCCGGGGACTGGCCGTAGGACAGGCCCTTCAGCCCCTGGCCCTGATACTGGGCGATCTGCTGGCGGAACAGGTTCTCGCCTTCGCCGGCCATCGGCACGAAGGCATGCTTGGCGTCGATCAGCGCCTGCACCGTGCCGTTCGACCCGCCCTGGGTGAAGATGCCGTCGAAATGGCCGTGCACCGCCAGCGCGTCGGCCGTCGCCTTCTGCGAATCGCCCGGCGCCCAGTTGCCGACGACCTCGACGATGTCGAAGGGCTTGCCCGCTTCCTTCATCGTCTTCTGGAAGCCCTCGTGCCGGTCGCGGTCGACCGAGTTGCCGGGCAGGCCGCGGACCTCGAGGATCTTGCCGCCGTTGGGGATGTGCTCGATCAGGAACTTGGCCGACATCACCCCCATCTCGGTCTGATCCTCGTTGATCTGCATCACCTCTTTGGTGTCGAGGACATTGTCGAACGGGATCAGCACGACGTTCTTGCGATTGGCCAGCTTGATCACCCGGTCGAAGCCGGTCGGGCTGACCGCGATGGTGACGATGGCGTCGAAGCCCTGGTTGATGAAGTCCTCGATCGTGCCCAGCTGCGCCGCGGCGTCGGTGCCGGTGGAGACGACCTTGAACTCCTTGATGTCCTTGGCGACGTCGGGCAGGGCCGCATAGGCCTTGGCGGTCTGGATCATCTGGATGCGCCAGATGTTGCCGACGAAGCCGTTGACCAGCGCGATGCGGTACGGCCCCGGGCGGGCGTCCCATTTGAAGAACCTGGTGTCCTTGGCCCAGGGCGCGAAGCATTCGGGCAGATAGCCCGGCCCGTCCACCGTCTTCGGCGCCGCGGCCGCGGGCGCGGTCAGGGCCGTGGTGGAGAGAATGACAGCCGCGGCGACCGCGGCGAAACGGTGAAGCAGCATAGGGTCCTCCCTGATGGGTCTGTCGCCCGCGAACGATTCAAACTCGTCCGACATTTCTTTCAGGTACGATGTTGCGCCGAATCCTCTTTCATCGTCAATTCATCAGACTGAATGCGCCGCTATCCTCTCCGGCCGATGTCGTTCCCATCTCTTCAGGAGGATGGCGCGGCCCAAAAGTCCGACGTAAAGTAGCGGCCGCCCAAGATCCGCCAGGCAAGCCCAAGAACACGTGCGAAACCGATGCCCAGCCCCAGCCTCTTCATCCGCCTGAACCGCGACGACAACGTCGTCCTCGCCCGCGCCGACATCACGCCGGGCACCCCGATCCCGGAGGAGGGCGTGACCACCGCCGGCCACATCCCGGCCGGCCACAAGATGGCGACCCGCCCGATCGCGCAGGGCGAGCCGATCCGCCGCTACAACCAGATCATCGGCTTCGCCACCGAGGCGATCGGCACCGGCGAGCACGTCCATGTCCAGAACTGCGCCATGGGCGATTTCGAGCGCGACTACGCCTTCTGCGCCGACGCCAAGCCGACCGACTATCTGCCGGAGGCCGAGCGCGCGACCTTCCAGGGTTACCGCCGCGCCAACGGCAAGGTCGGCACCCGCAATTACATCGGCATCCTGTCGTCGGTGAACTGCTCGGCCACCACCAGCCGGATGATCGCCGCGCATTTCGAGCGCTCCGGCGTGCTGGAGCAGTTCCCGCATGTCGACGGCGTGGTGGCGATCACCCATTCCACCGGCTGCGGCATGGCGGATTCGGGTGAGGGCTACGACAACCTGCAGCGCACGCTCTGGGGCTATGCCCGCAACCCGAACTTCGCCGGCGTGCTGATGATCGGCCTGGGCTGCGAGGTCAACCAGATCGACTTCCTGCTCGACGCCTATCAGATCGAGCGCGGGCCGCTGTTCCAGACCATGAACATCCAGAATCTGGGCGGCACCCGGAAGACGGTCGACCATTGCATCGCCAAGGTGATGGAGATGCTGCCGGAGGCCGACAAGGCGCGGCGCGAGACCGTGCCCGCCAGCGAGCTGATGGTGGCGCTGCAATGCGGCGGGTCGGACGGCTATTCCGGCATCTCGGCCAACCCGGCGCTGGGCGCCGCGGTCGACCTGCTGGTCCGCCATGGCGGCAGCGCCGTGCTGTCGGAGACGCCGGAGATCTACGGCGCCGAGCACCTCTTGACCCGGCGCGCGGTCAACCGCCAGGTCGGCGAGAAGCTGATCGCCCGGATCAAGTGGTGGGAAGGCTACACCAGCCGCAACGGCGGCGAGATGAACAACAACCCGTCGCCCGGCAACAAGCGCGGCGGCCTGACCACGATCCTGGAGAAGTCGCTGGGCGCTGCGGCCAAGGGCGGCACCACCAACCTGGTCGAGGTCTACAAATACGCCGAGCAGATGACGGCCAAGGGCTTCGTGTTCATGGACACGCCCGGCTACGACCCGGCCTCGGCCACCGGCCAGGTGGCGGGCGGGGCGCAGATCGTCTGCTTCACCACCGGCCGCGGCTCGGTCTCGGGCTTCAAGCCGGCGCCCTGCATCAAGGTCGCCACCAACTCCACCATGTACCGGCACATGGAGGAGGACATGGACATCAACTGCGGCACCATCATCGACGGCGACGAGACCATCGAGCAGGCCGGCCGCCGCATCTTCGAGATGTTCCTGGCCGTGGCCTCGGGCACGCAGACCAAGAGCGAGGCCCAGGGCTTCGGTGACAACGAGTTCGTGCCCTGGCAGATCGGCGCAGTGATGTAGGGCTCGCCGAGTAGGTTGGGTTCGCGGCAGCGAACCCAACATCTCGCAGCAAGGGCGATGCTGGTGTTGGGTTCGCAACGCGAACCCAACCTACGATTTTCGTTGAAGTTGATGTGCGCCCGAAGCGCACAGCCAGATTACGCGGGAAGGGACACCCATGAAGGACTACATCTCCGTCGCGACCTGCCTGCCGGCGGATGCCGACCGCGCCACGCTGGTCGGCCGGGTCTGGCTGCCGCGGGTCGAGGGGCCGGCGGTGGTGGCGCTGCGCGGCGGCCAGGTGATCGACATCACCCGGGCCGCGCCGACCGTCGCCGACCTGATCTCGGCCGCCGACCCGGCCGCGCTGGCCAAGGCCGACGGCCCGGTGATCGGCAGCGTCGCCGACCTGCTGGCCAATGCCGACGAGACCTCGCGCGACACGTCGAAGCCCTGGCCGCTGGCGCCGATCGACCTGCAGGCGGTGAAGGCGGCGGGCGTCACCTTCGTCGCCTCGATGCTGGAGCGGGTGATCGAGGAGCAGGCGCGCGGCGACGCCACCAAGGCCGACTCCATCCGCCAGCGCATCGTCTCGATCATCGGTGACGACCTCGCCGCGATTAAGCCCGGCTCGGCCGATGCGCAGCGGATCAAGGACGTGCTGCTGTCCCAGAACGCCTGGTCGCAGTATCTCGAGGTCGGCATCGGCCCGGACGCCGAGATCTTCACCAAGAGCCAGCCGATGTCCTCGGTCGGCCTCGGCGCCGAGATCGGCATCCTGCCGATCTCGACCTGGAACAACCCGGAGCCCGAGATCGTGCTGGTGGTGGCGCCGAGCGGCAAAGTCGTCGGCGCGACCCTCGGCAACGACGTCAATTTGCGCGACCTCGAAGGCCGCAGCGCCCTCCTGCTCGGCAAGGCCAAGGACAACAACGCCTCCTCCGCGATCGGTCCCTTCATCCGGCTGTTCGACGGCGGCTTCGGCATCGACGACATCCGCAAGGCGGATCTGGCGATGGCGGTGCACGGGCCGGAGGGCTACACGCTCAAGGGCCACAGCTCGATCTCCAAGATCAGCCGCGACCCGCTCGATCTCGCCGGCCAGTTGCTGGGCCCGAACCACCAGTATCCGGACGGGGCGGTGCTGTTCCTCGGCACCATGTTCGCCCCGACCGACGACCGCGACGCGCCGGGCATGGGCTTCACCCACAAGATCGGCGACATCGTCACCATCTCGACCCCAACGCTTGGCATGCTGGTGAACCGGGTGAACCACACCGACAAGATCGCGCCCTGGACCTTCGGCGCCCGGGCCCTGATGGCCAGCCTGGTGAAGCGCGGGCTGCTGTGAAGACGATCCTTTGACGGGGCGCAGGCGCACCCCATATTATGGCCACATGGTCATTTTGGGGTGACGCCGTGAAGAGTGTCTCCGTGGTCGAGGCGAAATCCCGCTTCTCGGCCTTGCTCGCCGAGGTCGAGGCGGGTGAGGAGGTCGCCGTCACCCGGCATGGGAAGGTCGTGGCCAGGCTGGTACCGGAGCGCCAGGGCGTCGCGGCCGACGCCTTTCGCGATTTCTGGTCCGACAACGATGTCGACCTGCAGGCGCCGGAGGATGGACCGGCCGAGACCGTGGCGTCGCTGGACGACTAAGCCATGGCCGGGCTCCACCTCCTGGACACCAACATCCTGATCGCCGCGTTGAAGGGCAGCCCGAGTGTGCGGCAGCGGTTGGAGGACATGCCGCTGGGCGCCTTGCGCCTCTCGGCCATCGTGCTGGGGGAGCTGGAATTCGGTGCGGAGAAAAGCGCGCAAGGAGAGCGGAACCGCGCGCGCCTCGAAGCCCTGGCCCGAAGATTGCCGCTGGTCGGCATCGACTATGACACCACGCGTCGCTATGCCCAGGTGCGGGCATTGCTGGAGCGGCAGGGGACGCCGATCGGCGCGAACGACACCTGGATCGCCGCACAGGCACTCGCGATCGATGCCACGCTGGTGACGGACAATGAACGCGAATTCTCCCGGGTCCCGGAGTTGAGGCTCGAGAATTGGCTATAGCGAGCCGACTCAGTCGAACCGGCTGAAATCCGGCTTCCGCTTCTCCATGAAGGCGGTGAAGGCCTCCTTGGCCTCGGCGGATTTGAGCTGGGCGCCGAAGGCCTCGACCTCGCGGGTCATGGCCTCGCGCACGGCGCTGCGGTGCGGCGCCTGCAGCAGCGCCTTGGTCTGGCGGATCGCGGCCGGGGGCATGGCGGCAAGGCGCGCCGCAAGGGCGTTGAGCTCGGCGTCGAGCGTGGTCTCGGCGACGGTTTTGGTGATCAGCCCCGCCGCCAATGCGGCCTCGGCGTCGAAGCCCTCGCCGGTCAGGAGCCACCAGGCGGCCTTCAGCCGGCCGACGGCTGCCGGCAGCAGCAGGGTGGAGGCGGCCTCCGGCACCAGGCCGAGCTGGACGAAGGGCAGCTGGAACCGGGCCGAGGGCGTGGCCAGAACCACGTCGCAATGCAGCAGCATGGTGGTGCCGATGCCGATCGCGGCGCCGCGGACCCCGGCGACCAGCGGCTTGGGAAAGCTGGCCAGGACATCGAGGAAATCCAGCACCGGCTGCATCCCGGCCGGTCTGCCGCTGGCGAGGAAATCCGCGATGTCGTTGCCGGCGGAGAAGTCGTCGCCGCCCCGGAGAACCACGACGCGCACCGACCGGGCCGTGGCCGCGGCGCGCAGCGCGGCGGTCAGCGCCTCGTACATGGCGCGGTTGATCGCGTTCTTCTTCTCCGGCCGGTTGAGCCGGATCGTCATGACCGGGCCCGTGGTGCCGGTCAGAACCGGGTCGGCCATGGCGTCATCCTTCCAGGATGTGAGAGAGGCCCAGGCTAGTCGGTTGTACCCGGGTGAGTCGATGCGGGAGGCGACCCGACCAATCCGCGGGCGGCGGCGACGCCGGTGGCGAAGCAGCCCTGCAGCAGGTAGCCGCCGGTCGGCGCCTCCCAGTCCAGCATCTCGCCGCAGACGAAGACGCCAGACAGGGCCTTCAGCTCAAGATTGGAGGTGAGGGCGTCGAGACGGATGCCGCCGGCGGTGGAGATGGCGCGGTCGAGCGGCCGGATGCCGGTGATGGGCAGTGGAATCGCCTTGATCGCGGCGGCCATTGCTTCGGGCGTCGCCAAAGCCTCGGGCGGAAAGCCCTCACGCAGCAGGGAATAGGCCGGGCCGGTCAGCGACAGGGCCCGGCGCAGCCGGTTCGGGGCGCTGTCGCTGCTGCCGGTGCGGTCCAGCCGGCCGGCGATCTCCGCTGCAGTCATGTCCGGCCGCAGGTCGAGCGCCAGCACCGCGCCGCCGTCCCGCGTGACCGCCTCGCGCAATTCGGCTCCGAGCGCGTAGACGGCGCCGCCTTCCAGGCCGGTGGCGGCGATCACCGCCTCGCCGCGCACGGTGCGGCCGGCGAAGGACAGGGCGATGCGCTTCAAGGGCGTGCCGGCGAAGCGGTCGCGCAGATGCGACGACCAGGCGATCTCGACGCCGGCATTGGCCGGAAGCAGCGGCGCGATGTCGACGCCGCGCGCCGCCAGGATCGGCGCCCAGCCGCCGTCGCCGCCCAGCCGCGGCCAGCTGGCGCCGCCGAGGGCCAGGATGGTGGCGTCGGCTTCGGCCTCGAACTCGCCTTCCGGCCCGCGCAGGATCGGCCGGTTGTCATCGGTGAGGCCGATCCAGTCATGCCGGGTCCGGACCTCGACGCCGAGCTGTGCCAGCCGGCCCAGCCAGGCGCGGAGCAGGGGAGAGGCCTTCAGGCTCTCCGGGAACACCCGGCCGCTGGAGCCGACGAAGGTCGGGACGCCGAGATCCAGGCTCCAGGCCCGCAGGTCGTCGGGCGTGAAGGCGCGCACCAGCGGTTCCATCCAGCCCTGCACCGCGCCGTAGCGGGCGACGAAGCGGTCCAGCGGCTCGGAATGGGTCAGGTTCAGCCCGCCACGCCCGGCCATCAGGAGCTTGCGCCCGACCGTCGGCATGCGGTCGTAGACGGTCACCTGCCGCCCGGCCTCGGCCAGGCGCTGCGCGGCGATCAGGCCGGCGGGGCCGCCGCCGATGATGGTGATGGATCGGGACATGGCGCGGACCCTAGCAGCCTGCGCCGGATTGGCGAGTCCTGTTCCGCGCCGGGAGATCATTCCGGGAACCGCCCGCGGCCGGCCGCGATTGGACTCGGTGCGGGCACCGGCCCATCCGCGAAGCAGCAACGGAGGCAACGTGGCGACGCCACCCGGCCCCCAGACTCGGCCATCCGACCAGCCGCCCCGCGCGAAGGGCACCGTCGTCGTCACCGGCAGCAGCGGTTTCCTCGGCCGGGCGATCATCCGCCGGCTGGCGGAACGCTACGACGTGGTCGGGCTGGATTCCGTCCTGCCGCCGACACCCGCGGCATCCTTCGAGGCGATCCGCGTCGACCTGACCTCGGATGCCAGCGTGGCGGCGGCGCTGCAGCGGATCCGCGCCGGCCATGGTGGCCGGATCGCCTCGGTGATCCATCTCGCCGGCTATTACGACCTGTCGGGCGAGCCGAGTCCGAAATACGAGGCGGTGACGATCCGCGGCACCGAGCGGCTGCTGCGCGGGCTGCAGGAGTTCGAGACCGGGCAGTTCGTCTTCGCCAGCACCATGCTGGTCCATGCGCCCTGCGCCATCGGCGAGCGGATCGACGAGGAGTCGCCGATCCGGCCGAAGACGCCCTATCCGCAGTCGAAGGCCGACACCGAGGCGCTGATCCGGCAGCAGCACGGCGACGTCCCGATCGCGATCCTGCGGCTGGCCGGCGTCTATGACGAGCAGTGTCACGCCGCCTTCCTGGCCCAGCAGATCGCCAACATCTTCGAGCGCCATCCGGTCAGCGGCCTGTATCCGGGCGATCCCGACAAGGGGCAGCCTTATCTGCATCTCGAGGACCTGGTCGACGCGATCGACCGGCTGGTCGAGCGCCGCCGCGACCTGCCGCCCGACGTGACCCTGCTGCTCGGCGAGGAGGAGACGCCGAGCTACGGCGACCTCCAGCGCCGCATCGGCAGGGAGCTGCACGGCGAGGCCTGGGAGACGCAGGAGATCCCCAAGACCCTGGCCAAGACCGGGCAGTGGCTGCAGGAGGACGTGCTGGGGCACGATCCCTTCATCCAGCCCTGGATGATCGACCAGGCGAGCGACCATTACGCGCTCGACATCTCCCGCGCCCGGGCGCTGCTCGGCTGGCAGCCCCGCCATTCGCTGTCAGCCGTGCTGCCCGCCATGCTGGCGGCGCTGAAGGCCGATCCGCCCGGCTGGTACCGGGCCAACAAGCTGAACGCGGCCAAGGTCGCGGCCTCCGAGCCGGTGCTCGACAGGATCGAGCAGAGCGGCGCGCCCGCCGCCCGGAGCCACGAAGAGGTCGAGGCGGATCTCGCCGAGCATCACATGCGGACGCTGTGGGCGCATCTGGTGGTCATGGCGCTCGGCCTCTGGCTGCTCATCGGCCCCTTCACCCACGGCGTGTTCGAGCCCGGCGCGGCGCCGGCGCCTCCGGCCGCCGGCCATCCGCTGCCGCCGCCGGAGATCCGCGACGCCTGGCTGGCCGCCAGCGACATGATCTCGGGCGCCGCCATCATCCTGCTCTCGATCCTGGCGATGGCGCGGCCGCGCTCCTGGGTGCAATGGGTCACGGCCGCGGTCGGGATCTGGCTGGCCCTGGCGCCGCTGGTGTTCTGGACCGTCAGCCCCACCGCCTATGCGCTGGACACGCTGATCGGCGCCTTCGTCGTCGCCTTCGCGGTGATGGTGCCGGCGCCGCCGGGGATCAGCCGGGGCGCACTGGCCTCGCCCTCCGACCTGCCGCTCGGCTGGTCCTATTCGCCCTCGACCCACACCCAGCGCGTGCCGATCCTGGCCATGGCGCTGATCGGGCTCCTGGTGTCGCGCTATCTGGCCGCCTATCAGCTCGGCCATATCGACTCGGTCTGGGATCCGGTGTTCAGCGGCGGCACGACGGGGGCGGAGAACGGCACCGCGGCGGTCATCACCTCCGACGTTTCGAAGGCCTTCCCGATCGCCGATGCCGGCTTCGGCGCCTTCGCCTATCTGCTCGACATCCTGACCGGCGCGATCGGGGATCGGCGGCGCTGGCGCACCATGCCCTGGATCGTGCTGATCTTCGGCCTGCTGATCGTGCCGCTGGGCATGGTCAGCGTCGGCTTCATCATCATCCAGCCGACCGTCATCGGCGCCCTGTGCCTGCTGTGCATCGCCCAGACGGTGCTGACGGTGCTGATGATGCCCTATTCGGTCGACGAGGTCTGGGCCTCCGCCCAGTTCCTGCTGCAGAGCCGCCGCGCCGGACGGCCGTTCTGGCGCACCCTGTTCCGCGGCGGGCCGCCGCTGCAGGAGGAACGGGACCCGTCGCCGGATCTCGACGCGCCCTTCGCCAAGGTCGCGCACAACTTCATCAGCGGCGGCGTGTCCTATCCCTGGACCCTGGTCGCCAGCGTCGCCGTCGGCATCTGGCTGATGGCGACCGGGACGCTGCTCGGCACCGAGCCGCCGCTGGCCTATGGCGACCACGTGGCGGGATGCCTCGTCATCACCATCGCGGTGATCGCGATGGCGGAGGTGGCGCGGCCGCTGCGCTTCCTGAACGTGGCGCTCGGCCTCTGGGCCGCCCTGTCGCCTTTCCTGCTCGACGGCGCCGGGACCGCGGCCATGATCGCCGACATCGTCGCCGGCCTCGGCCTGGCCCTGCTCAGCCTGCCGCGCGGCAAGCTGAGCGCGGATCATTACGGCGGCTGGGACCGGTTCATCGTGTGAGAGACCGCTCAGTCGTCGTGATGCGCCTCGATCAGCTTGCGCTCGACCGAGCGCAGGTGCCGGCGCATGGCCCGCCCGGCGGCCTCCAGGTCGCGCTCGGCGATGGCGTCGACGATGGCGTCGTGCTCGGCGAAACTGTGATGGTCGGCCGGCGGCCGCGGGATGTCGGCGCGCAGCCGGCCCCAGACCACCGTCCGCCGCACCGTGTTCAAGAGGTCGAACAGCGCCACCAGCACGGTGTTGCGGGTCGCCTCAGCGATCAGGCGATGCAGCTGGTTGTCGAGCGTCTCGTATTGCCGCCAGCTCTCCGCCGTGCGGGTCTTGGCGATGACGAGGCGCAGCTTGCGCAGGTCGTCGGCCGAGGCGTGCAGCGCCGCCTCCTGCGCGATCTGCGGCTCCACCAGCAGCCGCGCCCGCATCACCGCGGCGGGGGAGGTGCGCGACGCGATCGCCGCCGCGTCGTCGACCTCCTCGATCGGCCGCGACCCCAGGAAGGTGCCCTTGCCGACATGGCGCCAGATCTGCCCCTCGGCCTCCAGTGCCGCCAGGCCCTTGCGCAGCTCGCCGCGCGAGAGGCCGAGCGTCTCGCACAGCTCGCGTTCCGGCGGCAGCCTGCCGTCGGAGGGCAGGGCCTGCTGGGCGAGATAGGCGCGAAGCTGGGTGAGGGCGCCCTGGCCCTGGTCGTGATCGAGCGACATGGTCAAACCAATTTCCATATTGGTTCAGGCTTAGCGAATTTCGACTGGCCCGGTCAAGTCGAGGATTGACCGGAATTGCTCGGCCTGTTAACCAATATGTGATTGGTTAAAGAATAATCCGAACATTGGTCAAAGCGCGGGCGCACAAGCCCGCCGATGCAAGGGAGGAGAGAGCCATGACGTGCCTTGCCACCCGAATCACCCGCCGCGCCGCGGGTTTCGTGTTCGCCCTGCTGCTGGCGATGCCGCTGTCCGCCAGTGCGGCGGACCCGGTCCGGATCGCCTTCGGCGACATCCCGTCGGTCGAGAGCCTGAACTTCCTGATCGCGATCGAGCGGACCCGCGCCCGCGGCGTCCCGGTCGAGCTGACCTTCTTCAAATCCGAGGACATCGCCGCCCAGGCCGTGGTCAGCGGCCAGGCCGATATCGGCGTCGGCACACCCTATGCGCTGCTGCAGAAGGTCGGGGCGCCGATCCGGCTGTTCTTCCAGATGAGCACGCTGCGCTTCTATCCGGTGGTGAACACCGAGTTCTACCAGGACTGGAAGGACCTGGACGGCCAGGAGGTGGCGGTGCATTCCCGCGGCTCCGGCACCGAGGCGATCATGATGCTGATGGCCCAGCGCAACGGCATCAAATACGGCAAGGTCAGCTACGTGCCGGGGTCGGAGGTCCGCACCGGCGCCCTGCTGCAGGGCGCGGTCAAGGCCACGATCGTCGATTCCGCCGGCTGGCGCCTGCTGCAGGAGAAGGGCGGCGGCAAGTTCAAGCTGCTCGAGGTCGGCGACGTCCAGGCCACCGACGAAGCGTTGTTCGCCAACACCGAGTTCCTGGAGAGCAACGCCGAGGCCGCCGGCATCCTGGCCGAGGAGCTGCTGAACACCTGGCGCGAGATTGCCGCCAATCCGGCCGTCGTCGGCGACCTGCGCAAGACTCACAAGCTGCTGGCCGACCTGCCGGCCGAGCTCGAGCCCGAGATCGTGCCCTTCTACCAGGACTCCGTCGCCGCCGGCATGTACCCGCTGAACGGCGGCGACGAGGCGGCGGTGAAGGACGATTTCGCCTTCTACGCCGTCGCCGGCCAGCTGCAGGGCGACCCGGCCACGCTGAAGGTCGAGGATTTCTGGACCTTCGCGCCGCTGAACAAGGCGCTGGAGAAGGTCGTCCGGAAATGACGGGTGCCGCCGTCGCCGAAGCCGGGCGGAGAGGCAGCGTCCTCGCCGCCCTGGCCGCCGACCCGCTGTTCTGGCGCCTCGCCTCGATCGTCGTCTTGTGCGGCGGGTGGGAGATCGCGGGCCGGATCCCGGTCAACTACGCGCTGCCTTCGTTCAGCGCCACCGCCGCGGCCTTCTGGCGGCTGGTGATGGATGGCAGCCTGATCACGGCCTATCTCGACACGCTGCAGCCGCTGCTGCTGGGCCTCGTCATTTCCGCTGTGGCGGGGATCGGCTGCGGCGTCGCCATGGGGCTGAACCGCAGCCTGGAATGGGCCGGGGCGCCGATCTTCATCGTCATGCAGGCCGCGCCGATGGCGGCGCTGATCCCGCTGACCACCTTCGTCTACGGCATCGGCCTGACCGCCAAGGTCATCGCCGTGGTCATGCTGGCCCTGCCGGTGATCGTGCTGAACAGCTACCAGGCGGTGCGTCATGTCGGGCCGTCGCTGGTCGACATGGCCCGGTCCTTCATGGCCAACCGCCGGCAGATCGTGCGCAAGATCGTGATCCCGGACGCCAGCCCGATGATATTCGCCGGCCTCAGGCTCGGCATCTCGGCCGGCTTCATCGGCGTGGTGCTGGCCGAGCTGCTGATCACCCCGACCGGGATCGGCGACCTGATCACCTATCACCGCTCGGTCGCCGACTATCCGGAGATGTACGCGACCATCGCCTCGATCATCCTCTTCGCCGCGGTGACAGTGGGGGCGCTGCAGCGGCTCGAGGTCGCCCTGTTCCGGCCGGAAAAGCGAGGACAGCCATGAGCAAGAGCAGCGCCGCCATGCCGTTGCCGCGCGATCACGCAATGACGGAGCCGGCCGAGCCCGCGGTCGAGGTCCGCGGCATCGTCAAGCGCTACGGCACCCAGGTCGTGGCGCTGGACGGCGTCTCCCTGGCCTTCCGTGCCGGCGAGCTGACCAGCCTGCTGGGCCCTTCCGGCTGCGGCAAGACCACGCTGCTCAAGATCATCGCCGGGCTGATGCAGCCGACCGCCGGCGAGGTGCTGGTCCGCGGCCGCACGGTCGCCGCGCCAGGGCCGGACCGCGCCTTCGTGTTCCAGGATTTCGCCCTGATGCCCTGGGCCACGGTGCTGCGCAACGTCGCCTTCGGCCTGGAGCTGAAGGGCGTGCCCAGGGCCGAGCGCGAGGAGACGGCCCGCCGCCACATCGCCCGGGTCGGCCTCGCCGGCTTCGAGGACCGCTATCCGCACCAGCTGTCCGGCGGCATGCGCCAGCGCGTCGGCCTGGCCCGGGCGCTCGCGGTCGATGCCGAGGTGCTGCTGATGGACGAGCCGTTCAGCGCCGTCGACGAGCAGACAAGGCGCAAGTTCCAGGAGGACCTGCTGGCGCTGTGCCGCGAGGAGTACAAGACCTTCATCGTCGTCACCCATTCGATCGAGGAGGCGGTCTACCTCTCCGACCGCATCGTCCTGTTGTCGCCGCGGCCCGGCCGGGTGTCGGAGATCGTGGTGCCGGAGATCCCGCGCCAGGGCACGCCCGACGAGATCCGCCGCGACCCCGTCTACATCGATACGGTCGAGGACATCTGGCGCGGCCTGCGGCGCTATGTGGAGTAGGGGGCCATGACCGTCTTCGGCCACCGCATCCCGATGATGGCGTCGCTGATCCTCTGGGCCCTGGCCTGGGAGATCGTGGGCCGGCTCGGCCTC
The DNA here is from genome assembly GCF_042743185.1 of Inquilinus sp. NPDC058860. NCBI lineage: Bacteria > Pseudomonadati > Pseudomonadota > Alphaproteobacteria > Rhodospirillales > Rhodospirillaceae > Inquilinus > Inquilinus sp. NPDC058860. Next base: position 59,886 of record NZ_JBHYMS010000038.1, read on the forward strand.
GTCCTGCTGTTCCCGCCCTTCACCGAGGTCGTCGCGGCGCTGTTCACCGTGGTGCCGACGCAAAGCTTCCTCGACGCCGCCCTGATCACGGTCGTCAGCTTCGTCCTCGGCATGGCGCTCGCCATCGCCGTCGGCGTGCCGCTCGGCGCGCTGATGGGTCGCTTCACCGCGGTCGACCAGTTCGCCGGCATGTGGGTCAACCTGTTCGTCAGCGCGCCGCTCTCGGCGCTGGTGCCGGTGATCATGCTGCTGTTCGGCATGGGCACCGCCACGGTCGTGGTCACCGTCTTCCTGTTCGCCGTCTGGATCATCGCGCTCGACACCCGCGCCGGCATCCGGCACGTGCCGCCATCGCTGGTGGAGATGGCGCATTCCTTCGGCGCGACACGCTGGCAGACCACCAGCCGGATCCTGCTGCTGGCCGCGCTCCCGGAGATCCTGGCCGGCATCCGGGTCGGGCTGATCCGCGGCGTCAAGGGCGTGGTGGTCGGGCAGCTGCTGGTGTCGATCATCGGCTTCGGCGCGCTGTTCGAGCTCTATTCCCGCAACTTCCTGATGGCCGAGTTCTGGGCCCTGACACTGGTCCTCTTCGCCTTCGCGCTCGTCCTCTCCGGGCTGGTCTCCCGGCTCGAGCACCGCATCGCCTATTACGCAGGAGTACGACAGTCATGAACATGGCCTCGCCCGGGACCACCGAGTTCGTCATCGCGCCGCCGCCCGTCCCGGCGCTGCCCGTGCTCGGCACCGGCCGGCTGTTCCCGGTGCACCGCGTCTACTGCGTCGGCCGCAACTACGCGGCGCATGCGGTGGAGATGGGCCACGACCCGGACCGCGAGCCGCCGTTCTTCTTCCAGAAGAACCCGTCCAACCTGCGCACCGACGGCCGCTTCCCCTATCCGTCGGCAACCTCCGACGTGCATCACGAGGTCGAGCTGGTGGTGGCACTGAAGTCCGGCGGCCGCGACATCCCGCTCGAGAGCGCGCTCGACCATGTCTTCGGCTATGCCGTCGGGCTCGACATGACCCGGCGCGACCTGCAGGGCGAGGCCAAGAAGCTCGGCCGTCCCTGGGAGGTCGGCAAGGCCTTCGAGCATTCGGCGCCCTGCGGCCCGATCCGGACGGTCGCGGAGATCGGTCATCCGGCCGCCGGCATCGTCTGGCTCGACGTCAACGGCCAGCGCCGGCAGGAGGGCGACCTGAACCAGATGATCTGGAAGGTGCCGGAGATGATCTCCTACCTCTCCGGCCTGTTCGAGCTGCAGCCGGGCGACCTGATCTTCTCCGGCACGCCGGCCGGGGTCGGCGCGGTGGTCCGCGGCGACGAGATGGTCGGCCACGTCGACGGCGTCGGCGAGATCCGGGTGGCAGTGGTTTGACCGGGGCGGTCGGGTCCGCGGGGGGCGGGCCCGACCTGCTCTACCCGAAGTTCAGCATCACGTGGCGGACGACCGTGTAGTCCTCCAGCCCGTACATCGACATGTCCTTGCCGTAGCCGGACATCTTCAGCCCGCCATGCGGCATCTCGCTGGTCAGGGTGAAATGCGCGTTCACCCAGACGCAGCCATATTGCAGCCGGGCCGCGGTCTTCAGCGCCGTCTTCACATTGCTGGTCCAGACCGAGGAGGCGAGGCCGTAGTCGCTGTCATTGGCCCAGGCGATGGCAGCGTCCGGGTCATCGAAGCGGGTGACCGAGACCACCGGGCCGAACACCTCCTTGCGCACGATCTCGTCGGTCTGCAGGGCGCCGGCCACCAGGGTGGGCTTGAAGAAGTAGCCACCGCCCTCGGCCTTGCCGCCGCCGGTCACGATCTCGGTGTGCTTCTGCGCCGCCGCGCGCTCGACGAAGCTGGCCACCCGGTCGCGCTGGCGCTCGCTGATCAGCGGTCCCAGCTCGGTCGCCGCATCGTCTGGGGAACCGTATTTCAGGCTGGCGACGGCGCCGGCCAGGTCGGCCACCAGCCGGTCATAGATCTTCGGCCCGGCATAGATGCGGCAGGCGGCGGTGCAGTCCTGCCCGGCATTGTAGAAGCCGCCGGCGCGCACGCCCGCGACCACGGCGTCGATGTCGGCATCGTCGAACACCAGCACCGGCGCCTTGCCGCCGAGCTCGAGATGGGTGCGCTTCAGGCTCTTGGCCGCCGCCTGCAGCACCTTCTGGCCGGTGGCGATGTCGCCGGTCAGCGACACCATGCGCACCTGCGGGTGGCTGGTCAGGGCCGAGCCCACGGTCTCGCCGCGGCCGGTGACGATGTTGATCACGCCCTTGGGGAAGATCTCGGCCAGCGTGCGGCCCAGCTTCAGCGCGGTCAGCGGCGTCTGCTCCGACGGCTTCATCACCACCGTGTTGCCGGCGGCCAGGGCCGGGGCGACCTTCCAGGCCAGCATCATCAGCGGGTAGTTCCAGGGCGCGATCGACCCGACCACGCCGATCGGGTCGCGCCGGATCATGCTGGTGTGGTTGGCGACGTATTCGCCCGCGGCCGAGCCGGTCAGGCAGCGCGTGGCGCCGGCGAAGAAGCGGAAGGTGTCGATGATCGCCGGCAGCTCGTCCTCCAGCACCCGGGCATAGGGCTTGCCGCAGTTCAGCGATTCCAGCCGGGCGAAGGCCTCGGCCTCGCGCTCGATCGCATCGGCCAGCCGCAGCAGATGCCCGGCACGCTGCGCCGGCGTGGTGACCGACCAGCCCTCGAAGGCGCGGGCGGCGGCGGCCACCGCGGCGTTGAGTTGGGCCTGCGAGGCCTCCGGCACCTCGACGATCAGCTTGCCCGTCGCCGGGTTCAGCACCTGCTCGGCCTGGCCTTCGCCCTTGGCCAGGGCGCCGTCGATCAGAAGCTCGATGTCCATGGAATGTCTCCTCACTTCCCGGAGCCGGAGAAGTCGTGGGTGTCGCGGGTCAGGTAATAGGCGCCGAGGATCGGCAGGAACGTCACGACGATGACGATGATCGCCACCACATTCGTCACCGGCCGTTGCCGCGGCTTGATCAGCTCGCTGAGCATCCAGATCGGCAGGGTCTGCTGCTGCCCGGCGGTGAAGGTGGTGACGATCACCTCGTCGAAGCTGAGGGCGAAGGCCAGCATGCCGCCGGCCAAGAGCGCCGTGGCGATGTTCGGCAGCACCACATGGCGGAAGGTCTGGAACCCGTCGGCGCCGAGATCCATCGACGCCTCGATCAGCGAGCCGGAGGTGCGCCGGAACCGGGCCAGCACGTTGTTGTAGACGACGACGATGCAGAAGGTGGCGTGACCGATGACGATGGTCCAGAAGCTGAACGGGATCTCCAGCAGCGAATAGGCCGACCGCAGGGCGATGCCGGTGATGATGCCGGGGAGCGCGATCGGCAGGATGATCAGCAGCGACAGCGACTCCCGCCCGAAGAAGCGGCTGCGCCAGACCGCGGCGGCGGCGCAGGTGCCCAGCACGATCGCCAGCAGCGTCGCCGTGGCCGCCACCTTCACCGACAGCCACAGCGCCGCCCAGATGTCCGGCCGGTCCAGCCAGGCGACGGCGAACCATTGCAGCGTCAGGCCCGGCGGCGGGAACTGGAAGGTCTTCTCGTCGCTGGAGAAGGCGTAGAGCAGGATGAACAGCAGCGGCACATGCAGGAACAGGATGCCGCCGAGCGCCATCAGGCGCAGGCCCAGCGGCGCGCTGGTTCCCGCCGTGGCTTTGCCGTCAGAGCGCATCGAAGGCCCCCAGGCGTTTCGCCGCCGTCAGGTACACGGCCATGATCACGATCGGCACCACGGTGAAGGCGGCGGCCAGCGGCACGTTTCCGGCGGTGCCCTGCAGCTGCAGCACCACCTGGCCGATGAAGGGGCGGGAGGAGCCGATGATCCCCGGGATGATGTAGTCGCCGAGGGTCAGCGAGAAGGTGAAGATCGACCCCGCGACCACGCCCGGGAAGGCCAGCGGCAGGATCACGGTGCGGAAGGTCTGGGCCGGCCGGGCGCCGAGATCGGCCGAGGCCTCGGTCAGCGACCGCGGCACCCGCTCCAGCGCTGCCTGCACCGGCAGGATCATGTAGGGCAGCCAGATGTAGACGAAGACCGTCGCGGTGCCGAGATAGGCGCTGGACAGCGACGGGCCGCCGACCACCGGCAGGGCCAGGATGCCGTCCAGGAGCCAGGTCAGGTGCAGCTGGCCGGCCAGCCAGGTGACCACGCCCTCGCGGGCCAGGATCAGCTTCCAGGCATAGACCTTGACCAGATAGCTGGACCACAGCGGCAGCATGATCGCGATGTAGAAGGCCGCCTTGGCCCGGCCGCGGGCGTAGCGCGCCGCGTAATAGGCGATCGGGAAGCCGATCAGCGCGCACAGGATCGTCACCGCCGCGGCCATCCCCGCGGTGCGCAGCACCACGTCCATGTTGGCGGCGGTCAGCAGGTCGGCATAGGTCGATAGGGTGAATTCCGGGACGATCATCCCGGTGAAGCTGTCGACCGAATAGAAGCTCTGCAGCAGCAGGGCGAACAGCGAGCCGAGATAGACCACGCCGAGCCACAGCAGCGGCGGCATCAGCAGCAGGATCAGCAGCAGCCAGCCGTTGCGGTACAGGAGCCGCGCCGCGCGCCGGCCGAAACCGTCCGCTGCGGGGGCGGGCAGGGGGACGGCCATGGTCATGCCGCGGCACCCTCTAGCGGATGGGCATGGTCGCGCCGCCAAGCCAGCCGCACCGACTGGCCGGGGATCTTGGGCGCGGCGTCGAGGTTGGATTCGACCACGTCGACGGCGCCGCCGGGGGCCAGCGCCACGCGGTAGCGCGTGGTGGCGCCGAGGAAGCTGACGCCGTCCACCGTGCCGGCCACCTCGACCGCATCCGCCGGCGCCGACTGGCCGGCGCCGAGGATCCGGATGCGCTCCGGCCGCAGGGCGAAGGGCCGGGCCTGGCCCATCAGCCTGCCCGCGGTAGCGGCGTCGACCATGTTCGAGGCGCCGACGAAACCGGCGACGAAGGCGGTGGCCGGCCGGTCGTAGATCGCGGCGGGCGTGTCGATCTGCTCGACCCGGCCGCGGTTGAACACCGCCACCCGGTCGCTCATCGCCAGCGCCTCGCCCTGGTCGTGGGTGACGTAGACGAAGGTGATGCCGACCTGGCGCTGCAGGGCCTTCAGCTCCTCCTGCATCGCCTCGCGCAGCTTGAGGTCGAGGGCGCCGAGCGGCTCGTCCAGCAGCAGCACGGACGGGCGGTTGACCAGGGCGCGGGCCAGGGCGACGCGCTGGCGCTGGCCGCCCGACAGCTGGGCCGGCCGCCGCCCGGCGAGGTCGCCGAGCTTGACCATGGCCAGCATCTCCTCGGCCCGACGCCGCCGGTCCGGCTTCGGCACGCGCCGGATCATCAGGCCGTAGGCCACGTTCTCCCACACGCTCATATGCGGGAACAGGGCGTAGTCCTGGAAGACGGTGTTGACGTCGCGGTCATAGGGCGGCGTGGCCGAGACGTCGCTGCCGTGCAGCAGCAGGTGCCCGGCGGTCGGCAGCTCGAACCCCGCGATCAGGCGCAGGCAGGTGGTCTTGCCCGAGCCCGAGGGCCCGAGCATGGAGAAGAACTCGCCGTCGCGGATGTCGAAGCTGACATCGTCGACCGCGCGCACCGAGCCGAAATGGCGGCTGACATGGTCGAAGCGGACGGCGGTGCTGCGGTCGGTCATGGGGATGGCCCGGAATAAGGGAAAGGCTTCAGCCTAAGCCCCTCCTGTCATTACCGGGCTTGACCCGGTAATCCAGAGGCTGTCGACATTCTCTGGATGCCCGGGGCAAGCCCGGGCATGACAGGTGGGTGGTGGGCGGACCTAACGCCCGCCCAGGATCGCGATGTAATCCGTGGTCCAGCGCAGATAGGGCACGCAGCCTTCCGGATGCGCCTCGCATTGCTGGCGCGGCGTGGTCCAGAAGTGGATCTTGTCGAAGTTCTCGAAGCCGTTCGCCTTGCAGCCCTCGGCGCCGAGCAGCTCATTGCCCTTGCAGGCGTCGGGCACCACCGGCACCGATCCGAACCAAGCGGCGAGGTCGCCCTGCAGCTTGTTGCTCAGCGAATGCTGCATCCATTTGTAGGCGCAGTTCGGATGCGCCGCATCGACATGCAGCATGGTGGTGTCGGCCCAGCCCGTCGCCCCTTCCTCCGGCACGACGCTGGCGATCGGCTTGTTCTGCGACTTCAGCAGGTTGACCTGGAACGGCCAGGCCGAGGAGGCGACGACGCCCTCGTTGATGAAGTCGTCGACCTGGACCGTGGCGTCGTGCCAGTAGCGCATCACCAGCTGGCGCTGGCCGCGCAGCAGGTCCAGCGCCGCCTTATACTGGTCCTCGTTCAGCTGGTACGGGTCCTTGATGCCCAGCTCGGGCTTGGCCTTCATCAGGTACAGCGCCGCGTCGGCGATGTAGATCGGCCCGTCATAGGCCTCGATCCGGCCCTTGTTCGGCTTGCCGTCGGGCAGAGTGGTCGGCTCGAACACCACGCTCCAGCTCTTCGGCGGCTCCTTGAACACCTCGGTGTTGTAGGCCAGCACGTTCGGGCCCCACTGGTAGGGCACGCCGTAATGCTTGCCGTCGACGGTGAACCAGGGCGCCTTCTGCAGCCGCGGATCGATCGTCTTCCAGCCGGGCACCAGCTCGGTGTTGATCTCCTGCACCCGCTTTCCGTAGATCAGGCGCAGGCTGGCGTCGCCGGAGGCGGTGACGAGGTCGAAGCCGCCCTCGTTCATCAGCGCCACCATCTCGTCCGAGGTGCCGGCGGTCTTGACGTTGACCTTGCAGCCGGTCTCCTTCTCGAAGCCGGTCACCCAGTCATAGGCCTTGTCGGTGTCGCCACGCTCGATATAGCCGGCCCAGGCGACGATATCGACCTGACCCTCGCCCGCGCCGATCGCCGTCAGCGGCGCGGCGCCGGCCAGGGTGGTGCTGCCGAACACCAGGGCGCTACCCAGGGCGAGCATCCGGCGAAGCTGCGATCCCATCTCGATCTCCCCGTTTGTTGTTGGGAAGAATGGTAGGTCCGTTGCTGGAACGCCGAGAAATATGAAATATCCTGTTTTGCTATCGGGAAAACCGATAGCTCTGCCTGCTCCCTCGGCAGCCCCCCTGGCGCTCTTCGATGTAACGCGTTACACTCCGTCACGCGTTACATCGGTTGGAGATTGCAGTGACGGCAGCGGAACGTATGAAGGCGATGCGGCAGCGGCAGCGGTCGCGCGGGCTCCGCGATGTCCGGTTGAGCGTCCCCGACGCTCGGACGGCACTCGTCCGGAAGCGCGTCGCCAAGCAGGTGGCGGCTCTCGATCGGGTCGCCGAAGAGGACGCACTGACATGGATCGAAAGCGTCTCTGAATTCGACGACGATGCGTCGCGGTGACGTCGTAACGGTTGCCGCTTCCAGCGACTACGGCAAGCCGCGACCCGCAGTGATCGTGCAGTCCGACGCGTTCCCGCCCGAGCATGCTTCGGTGATCGTTTGCCAGATGACCTCGGACATCGCCGATGCCCCCGATTTCCGGATTACGATCGAACCCGGATCCGAAAACGGTTTGCGAGTCCGATCCCAGATCATGGCGGACAAGCCAGTGACGGTGCGGCGCGAACGCATCGGTCGTAAGATCGGCCAGTTGTCACCTGCCGACATCGCGCGACTGAACGTGGCGATCGCCTTCGTGATGGGATTGGCCGACTGAGCGGCTACAGCGACCGCAGGCGCGGCGCCGGATGGGTGCGGGCCACCTGGATGAAGGTCTCGGCCTGGGTAGACAGGGGAGAGCCGCGGCGCCAGACCACGCCGACATCGAGCGTCGGCAGCGGGTCGGCCAGCGGCCGGGCCTCGATCCGGTCGCCCTCCAGCGACCACGGCCGGTAGGCCATGTCGGGCAGGATGGCGACGCCGGCGCCGGTCGCCACCAGGCTGCGCACGGCCTCGACCGAGGCGGTGCGCAGCACCCGCTTCGGGATCAGCCCGGCGGCCCGCCAGACCAAGTCGCTGGCCTCCACGATCTCGTCCACCGCCAGCGCGATCAGCGGCTCGTCGACGATCTCCGCCAGCGGGATCGCCTCGCGCCCCATGAAGCGGTGGTCCGGCGGCAGCCACAACCGGCTCTCGGAGCGGACCAGGATCTCGCTCTCCAGCGCGTCGCGGTTGTCCAGCGTCGAGACGATCATCACCGCGACAGCGATCTCGCCGTTGATCATCAGGTGCTCGATATAGGTCCGCTCCTCCTCGATCACCTCGACCGTGACGTTCGGGAACACCCGCCGGAACCGGGCCAGCAGATCGGCCAGGAAATAACCGGACACCATGGTGGTGACGCCGAGCGGCAGCGTGCCCTGCACCGCCTCGGGCAGGGTCTTCAGCGCGTTCTGGGCGTCGGCCACCGCGGCCAGGATGGTGCGGGCATGGCGCAGGAACTGGTGGCCGGGATAGGTCAGGATCACGCCGCGGGCGTGGCGCTCGAACAGCCGCGCGCCGGTCTGCTCCTCCAACGCCTTCAAGGCGTCGGTGATCGCCGATTGCGAGATGCCGACCGAAGCGGCGCCGCCGGAGACCGAGCCGGCCTCGGCCACCGCGGTGAAATAGGCGATCTGGCGCAGCGTGACGTTCATGCCGCCACGGTTCCGTGGGCCGGTTCCGGTAGCAAGCAAAATCGATGGCTTCGGTCGGCGATCGATGAATCCGAATGAAATTTTCTGAGCCGTCATGCAGGGCAGGAATGCGATCGGCGGTAAGCCTTGACTTTTGTGCACTGCGCAACGACATTCCGGTCGCTGCCACAGCAGCCGTCGGCCACCGATCGCGTGAGCGCTCCCTTCCGGGATGCGTCCTGTCGGTCCCGATCGAAGCCATCCGACTGCCCAGATCGCGCGGGGCGTCATCGTCAACCCCGCGCTTATCGCCACGACTCCGGCACGAACCGGAGTCCAGTGGTCCGGCGTCGTTGTTACCGAAAGCATCCCTTGACCAACTTTACCGATCTCGGCCTGAACCCGCTCATCCTCAAGGCGCTGGCGGCCGAAGGCTACGAGACCCCGACGCCGATCCAGGCGCAGTCCATCCCCCATCTGATGCAGGGCCGCGACCTGCTGGGCGTCGCCCAGACCGGCACCGGCAAGACCGCCGCCTTCGCCCTGCCGATCCTGCACCGGCTGATGGCCGACCGGCGCACCGCGCCGCGCCGCGGCTGCCGTGCCCTGGTGCTGAGCCCGACCCGCGAGCTGGCCAGCCAGATCGCCGAGAGCTTCCGCGTCTACGGCCGGCACCTGCCGCTGACCCGCACCACCGTGTTCGGCGGCGTCGGCATGGGCCCGCAGATCCGCACCATGGCGCAGGGCGTCGACGTGCTGGTCGCCACCCCGGGCCGGCTGCTCGACCTGATGTCGCAGGGCGCCATCCGCCTGAACGAGCTCGACGTCTTCGTCCTGGACGAGGCCGACCAGATGCTCGACATGGGCTTCATCCACGCCATCCGGAAGATCGTCGCGACCCTGCCGGCGAAGCGGCAGAGCCTGTTCTTCTCCGCCACCATGCCGACCGACATCTCCGACCTGGCCGGCCGCCTGCTGACCGACCCGGTGCGGGTCGAGGTCGCGCCGGTGGCGACCACGGCCGAGCGCATCGACCAGCGCGTCATGTTCGTCGAGAAGGACGACAAGCGCTCGCTCCTCACCGAGATCCTGCGCGACGACGAGAGCATCCGCCGCGTCCTGGTGTTCACCCGCACCAAGCACGGCGCCGACCGCGTCGCCAAGCAGCTGACCCAGGCCGGCATCAACGCCGACGCGATCCACGGCAACAAGTCGCAGAGCCAGCGCGAGCGCGCCCTGCTGGGCTTCCGCAACGGCAAGGTCCGGGTGCTGGTGGCGACCGACATCGCCGCCCGCGGCATCGATGTCGACGGCGTCACCCATGTGATCAACTTCGAGCTGCCGAACGTGCCGGAGAGCTATGTCCACCGCATCGGCCGCACCGCGCGCGCCGGCGCCGACGGCATGGCGATCTCGTTCTGCGACGTCGAGGAACGGGCGTTCCTGCGCGACATCGAGAAGCTGATCCGCCAGCCGGTGCCGGTGGTGGAGGAGCACGCCTACCGCTCCACCATCCCGTTCCGCCAGGGCAGCGCCGGCCCGGCCCCGCGCCAGCATCGCGGCCGGCCGCAGGGCCAAGGCCAGCGCCCGCAGGGCCAGGGCCAGCGCCCGCATGGGCATGGCCATCAGGGCCAGGGCCAGCGCCCGGCGCATCAGGGCGGCGACCGCCGTCCGGCGCCGGCCAACGACGGCGGCTCGGCGCCGATGCGCCGCCGCCCCGTCGGCCGCTAACCAAAGGGTGCGCCGGGGCTTCGGTCCCGGCGTCCTTCCCGCTAGACTGCGGCCATGACCTCGACCGCCGACACGCACCGCCTCTCCGTGGCGCCGATGATGGACTGGACCGACCGGCACTGCCGGTTCTTCCTGCGCCAGGTGTCGCGCCGCGTCCGGCTGTACACCGAGATGGTGACCACCGGGGCGGTGCTGCATGGCGACCGCGAGCGGATCCTCGGCTTCTCCGAGGCCGAGCAGCCGGTGGCGCTGCAGCTCGGCGGCAGCGACCCGGAGGCGATGGCCCGCGCCGCCGCCATCGGCGCCGACTGGGGCTATGCCGAGATCAACATCAATGTCGGCTGCCCCAGCGACCGGGTGCAGTCCGGCCGCTTCGGCGCCTGCCTGATGGCGGATCCTGCGACCGTCGCCGCCTGCGTCACGGCGATGCGCGCCGCCTGCGACGTGCCGGTCACGGTCAAGTCGCGCATCGGCATCGACGACCGCGACAGCTATGAGGAGCTGGTCCACTTCATCGGCACCGTCGCCGAGGCCGGCTGCGACACCTTCATCGTCCACGCCCGCAAGGCCTGGCTGAGCGGGCTGAGCCCGAAGGAGAACCGCGAGATCCCGCCGCTGCGCTACGAGGTGGTGCACCGGCTGAAGCGCGACTTCCCGCATCTCGCCATCGCCATCAACGGCGGCATCACCTCGCTCGACGCCGCCGAGCAGCAGCTCGAGCATCTCGACGGCGTGATGATCGGACGCGAGGCCTATCAGAACCCCTGGATGCTGGCCGAGGCCGACCGCCGCATCTTCGGCGTGGACGGACCCGCCCAAAGCCGCCGAGACGCGGTCGACGGCTTCCTGCCCTATGTCGAGGCGAACCGCTCCAAGGGCGTGCCGCTGGGGTCCATGACCCGCCACATCCTGGGCCTGTACCAGGCCGTGCCGGGCGCCCGCGCCTTCCGCCGGCACCTGGCCGAGAACGCCCATCGCCCGGGGGCGGGGCCGGAGGTGCTGCGCGCCGCCGTCGACCTGGTCGAGACCGCGATCGAGCAGCGCCGGGCGGCCTGACGGAAAGACGATCGGGCCGCCGCATTGCGGCCTTGACAGCCGGAACGCCGCCCCGTACTTAAGCGGCCCCGACGACGCGGGGGCGCGTAGCTCAGCGGGAGAGCACTCCCTTCACACGGGAGGGGTCACAGGTTCAATCCCTGTCGCGCCCACCATTTCTTTTCAGGACCTTGGCGGATATTCGGTGGCCCGATCCGGGCATCTACACCGGTAGAATGTCCGCATAATCCGGCCTTGCACCGCAGAACGAATCAGATCGGGTGTTCGGCCAGATCGAGACGCCGTTCGATGCGCTCGACGCGATCGGTCAACCGGTCGAGCCGGCCGGAGATCACGGCATATTGCTGCTCCAGCAAGCCAAGCCGCGTCTTGACCTCGCGCATATCCTGACGCAGATCGTCAATCCCGCCGCGGATGTGCCGCAGATGCTCCAGAACCAGGTTCGTGGTCTCGTCGGTCATCGATCGGCCAAATCTGTCGATGGCTGTCGGCAGCTTACACGTAAATGGGGTCGGCGCGAAAATCGCAAAAGGCTCCCGCGCTTCGCCCGCTCCTGGTTGTCGCCGCAATCGCGCCCCAGTTTCTTCCCAGTCTGGCGCCCCGTCGCCGCTGCGAGGTACAAGACGCGCATGCCCCGTCTCCTCACCACCGCTATCGTCGTCTCGGCCGGTCTTCTGGCAGCGGCAAACCCCGCCGCGGCCGCCGATGCCGGCGCGCGCATGACCTATGACGTCTATGTCGGCGGCCTGCGCATGCTGGAGGTGAGCTCCGGCGTGTCGCTAGGGAGCGACCGCTACGATATCGGCCTGTCGGCCCATGTGGTCGGGATCGCCGCCACCTTCAGCGACTGGCGCTCGAATGTGCGATCGACCGGCGGGCTGGACGGCGCCCGGGTCCGGCCGGCCCGCAACGTGGTGGAGCGGATCAACGGCGACGACGCCAGGACCACGACCATCACCTTCCTCGGCGGCGGCCGGACGGATGTCGAGATCGTGCCGAGCAAGAAGCCGAAGCGCGAGCAGACCATCCCGCCGGAGCGGCTGGTCCACGCCGTGGACCCGCTGAGCGGCGTGGTCTCGATCCTGCAGGCCCTGCATGTCGGCGCTGAGGCGTGCAAGGGTCAGGTGCCGGTGTTCGACGGGCGCCGCCTGTACCGCGCCGACCTGACCGACGGCGGCACGGTGATGCTGCAGAAGGCGGAGCAGGGGGTGTATGGCGGCGAGGCCAGACGCTGCACCCTGTCGCTGACCCCGATGGTCGGCGACTTCAACTTCGGCGACGAGCGGCGCAGCACCAAGCCGACCGAGTATTTCCAGCCCAGCTCGCGGGCGCCGGACCAGCGGGTGGTCGACACTTGGCTGGCATCCCCGGGCGCCGGCCTGCCGGCGGTGCCGGTGCGGATCGAAAGCGAGTCGCCCTGGGGCCGCGTCATCGTACATCTGCGCGCGATCCAGGCCGGTGCGTCCTGATCTCAACCAAAGGGCGTAACCCGCCGAAACAATAATTGAATATCGCTTTCGCCGCGGTCGTGGCAGACCACGCTGAACATTGTTCCGTGATTGTGGAGCCTTCGCCCCGTGAGCGCTGTCGCCTGCCTCATCCTCGCCGCCGGCAAGGGCACGCGGATGAAATCCGACCGTCCCAAGGTGATGCACGAGATCGCCGGCCGGTCGATGCTCGGCCATGTGGTCGCCGCCGCCCAGGCGCTGGCGCCCGAGCGGATCGCCGTGGTGGTGGGGCCGGGGATGGAGGCGGTGGCGAAGAGCGTCGCCCCGGTCCCGACCGTGGTCCAGCCTGAGCAGAAGGGCACCGGCGATGCCGTGCGCGCGGCGCTGCCGGCGATCGAGGGCTTCGGGGGCGACGTCATCGTGCTGTTCGGCGACACGCCGCTGCTGACCACGGCGACTCTGGAGCGACTGGTCGCGGCCCGCCGCGCCGCGGGCGACCCGGCGGTCGTGGTGCTGGGCATGCGGCCGGCCGATCCGCTGCAATACGGCCGGCTGGTGCTGACCGGCGACGGCGGCCTCGACCGCATCGTCGAATATTCCGAGGCCAGCGATTTCGAGCGCCAGATCGGCCTGTGCAACGCCGGCATCATGACCTTCGACGGCCGCCGCCTGCCGGAGCTGATCGCAGCGCTGCAGGCGAACAACGCCAAGGGCGAGTTCTTCCTGACCGACACGGTCGAGGCCGCCCGCGCCCGCGGCTGGGCCTGCAGCGTGGTCGAGGGCGACCCGGACGAAGTGCTGGGCATCAACTCGCGGGTCGAGCTGGCCGATGCGGAGGCGATCCTGCAGGACCGTCTGCGACGCCGCGCCATGCTCGACGGCGCGACCCTGATCGACCCGAAGACCGTCTGGTTGTCGGTCGACACGAAGCTCGGCCGGGACGTGGTGGTCGGCCCGTCGACCTTCTTCGGCCCCGGCGTCACCGTCGAGGACGGGGTCGAGATCCTCGGCTTCAGCCATATCGAGGGGGCGACGATCCGCACCGGCGCCCGCATCGGGCCCTTCGCCCGGCTGCGGCCGGTCACGGTGGTGGGCGAGGGCGCGCATATCGGCAACTTCGTCGAGCTGAAGGCGGCGGATCTCGCCGCCGGCGCCAAGGCCAACCACCTGACCTATCTCGGCGACGTCTCGGTCGGCGCAAAGACCAATATCGGCGCCGGCACCATCATCTCGAACTACGACGGCTACAACAAGTTCCGCACCAGCATCGGCGCCGAGGTCTTCGTCGGATCGGACAGCGTGCTGGTCGCGCCGGTCACGGTCGGCGACCGCTCCAACATCGCCGCCGGCAGCGTCATCACCCGCGACGTCGCCCCGGACGCGCTGGCGATCGGCCGCGCCCGGCAGGAGGACAAGCCCGGCTGGGCGCCCGGCTATCGCGAGAAGAAGAAGGCGGAGAAGGCTGAACGTGAGCGAAAAGCCGGGCGCGAGCGGGAGAAGGGCTGATGTGCGGCATCGTCGGCATCGTCGGGAGGCGGCCGGTGTCGTCCCGCCTGGTCGAGGCGCTGAAGCGCCTGGAGTATC
>NZ_JBHYMS010000039.1:0-74024 GCF_042743185.1 Inquilinus sp. NPDC058860
TGCCGCCATTGCAGCAGGGGCGCGCCCCTGCTGCAATGGCATCACCAAACTGACCTGTCTCTATTTATCGTGTCTCATGTCAGGGGTGCAGTCCAATATTCTTACTCTCTATCTTTATACATTAAATTTATCTAGACCCCGCGAAATCGCCGACGCCACCTAATACGCGACGAATTGTATAATAAATCGGCGGCGAGCGCACTGCTTCTGTCGGTCAGCAAAGGTCACTATGTAAATCAGCAAGTGCTCCCGCCGCCGATCGGCACGGTAAGTGCTGGATTTCGCGCGATATTGAGGGATCATGATCCGGCGCCGATTCACACGGACGGTGCCCAGCCGGTGAAATCACCAAATTTCAAAGAGGAAGTTCGAACGCAATCGGGCGCGCCACCACGGAAGCTATGACGCGCCCAGCCTCTCGCGTGGGGCCACCTCCGGGGAAATATCCCGGCATGCCCCCCTGGCGCTTCACGGCGTCGATGCGCGTTTCAGCGGCGTACCGGGGCGCCAGGACCGCCGCTTGGACTATCCCTCGTTGCCGGGGCCGCCCGGAAGTGGTTGCCCACCCTGACCCTCCCGACCTTTGTCGCCGGGACGAGACTGGCCGGGCTGCGCAGGATTAGGCCGCTCGCCTTGCTGGCCGCCCTGTCCCGGGGGTGTCGCCTGGCCCCGACGGCCCTGATCGGGCTGGTCAGGACGATTCCGGTCCGGTTGGTTGCCCTGCGTTTGGTTGTTCGGATTGGTATTCGACATGTCCGTTCTCCTGGGCGTGATGCCCTGAGGAAGCAACAGAACCGCCAGGCATTCTGTTCCAATATTTGAAAATCTAATCAGACATCGAGCAGATATTTATATCATTTGATGGAATCAAAATTACGATGCGGCCCACCAAAAATATCGAGTGCGTCGGCACGTTCGGCCTCGCTGGGATGTTGTCAAGAAATGCATTTGGCCAGGGAGGCTTTAAACCATGTTGAGCCAGTTCAAACCGCGCCCGCGGGTGCTGGTGGTCGAGGACGAGTTTCTTCTGGCGCTCAATCTCGAGCAACTCATCACCGAGCTCGGCTTCGAGGTGGTCGGACCCGTCGCCAGCCTGCAGGATGCTGCGCGCTGCGCGGACAAAGAGACGTTGGATGCAGCGATCCTCGATATCCAGCTGCAGAGCGGCGAGCGCGTGTATCCCATCGCCGACATCCTGCTGTGGCGACACATTCCCCACATGTTCATGAGCGCCCGTGGCCACGACGCCATCGAGCCCGCCTATGCCGAAATCCCGCTGCTGAGCAAGCCGCTTCAACTGGTGGATCTACGTCTCGGCCTTAGACGATTGCTGGCTTCTGCCGCCGACGGCGCGGGCGGCCCGCACGACGGCTGAGCTTGTCACCTGCTTCTCGCATCCACCAGGAAGCCGTGCGGCACCAGCGTCGCTGGCCGGCGAGCATTTCGCATGATGTTGATCCCCCTCGTGAAACCAACAGCAGCAGATGCCCCAATCCCATCAAAATCGAGTCGGATGGGTATTCGGCCGGCCGGCTCTCTGATTGAAAAGCGGGTGCTGCGCTTCTGGCTGATGGTTACCGTGGTCTGGCCCTGAACTGCACAGCCACAAGCATCAGCAGTGGAAGTGCAGCCATGAAACCTTACGCTGGACTGGACGTCTCTCTCAAGTTGATCTCGGCATGCATTGTCGAGAATCCGTCTCAGATCTTCGAATTCTTGCCCCATGGCGTGCGCGGCTGCATCCCGACCAGCGCCACTCTCAGCGTCGCGATCGGAGCGCTGTCATTGGCGATCGCCGGCGGCGTGTTCGTGCCGGCCAGAGCGCTCCTCGACCCGAACTGCGTACGGCGGCAGGCTCCGCCGGATGCCAGGAGCGTGTTCAGTCTGACCGCGCGGCAGGCCGCGATAGCCGACGGCATTTGCCGTGGAAAGCCGAACAAGGTCATCGCCTATGAGTTCAACCTCAGAAAGCACGGTAAAGGTGCACATCCGCGGCATTATGGGAAAGCTTCAGGCCCGGAACGCACCGAGGTTGCCTTCAAGCTGCACGCGACCAAGGCAGGCCCGAGGTGACCCATGGCGCCTGGTTGGCCGCACTAAACCAGCCAAGGCACAACCTCGTCATCGGATGGCCAGTTCGTCCGGACGGGCCGCGGCAAGGGCGGCCACGCTGCCGTCAACGCCAAGTACAACGTCGATCCCGGCGTCCGGTTCTACACCCATATGTCGGACCAGCACGGATCCTATCGCTCGGTGGTCATCTCCTCGACCGGCTCGGAAGCACCATATGCTCTCGACGGGCTGCTGCTGCGTGGCACGTCGCTACAGATCACCGAGCACTACACTGACACCGGCGGCAGCAGCGATCACATCTTCGGCCTGAGCCACATGCTCGGCGTCCGCTTCGTGCCGTGGCTGCGCGACCTGGCCGACCGCAAGTTGGCTTCGATCGGCTCCGCCAGCCAGTATCCTGGCCTGAAGGACCTCATGGGCAAGCCGATCCGGACGGACGTCATCATCGAGTGCTGGGACGACGCTGTGCGCACTGTGGCGTCGATCGACGCCGGCACCGTGGTGCCGTCGGAGATCCTCAAGAAGCTCGCCGCCTACCGGCGCCAGAACCGGCTCGACCTGGCGCTGCAGGAGATCGGCCGGATCGAGCGCACCCTGTTCACCCTCGACTGGCTCGAGGACCCGGACCTCCGGCGCCGCTGCCGGGCCGGCTTTAGGCGGTGTGGACGAATTGACTCAGGTACTGGTTTGAAGATTCCGCCAAGAAACTCGATGTGATTCATGGAATGCCGACCGATTTGGAGTCGGCGATGTCCACGACGATGATGGAACCGGATTGGCCGAACGCACGGGAGGTCTTCCGCGCCTCGCTGCCGCGGCGTGGGGCGAAAGGCCGGGATGACTGTTCCTGGAGGCCCTGCACCATTTCTCGGTCCACAAAGTAGGGCGAATGTCGTCACCCCAAGACCCAGCACGACTACGTCCGGGTGGTCGGCGACTTCGCCCGGTTCCTGGGGCGCTCGCCGGCGCGCGTCGAGACTCGACTTGCGACGAGCCGGCAATGGCCCAAACCGGCGCTCGAAACCCAATCCGAGACGGCACTGCAACTCGCAGGATTGGCGATCAAGCTTTGGCCATCGCCGGTATCAGCAGAGATTTCTGTGCGCGTCGGCGATCAGCCGGCGCACGAGATCGCCTGCGGGGATCTCATCCGCCGCTGATGCGCCCTGGCCTGCCCACATCGGCAGGAAGTCGGGGCGTATGGTTGTTCCGTCGGTGCCGCTCCCGAGCGGCATCGAGAGGGTCGCCTGGAATGGAAAGTCGAGCACCTGCGCGTCACCGGCTTCCATCTCGCTTGAAAAACGGTTGCGAAGCACGCGGGCGGGCCTGCCGGTATAGGCTGGCGTGATGTGGGTGCCGTGGTCCGTCGCACGGCGCAGTGCGGCCCGGTACGGCTCGGGGACGTTGCATTCGGGGCAGCCGAGAAACGCCGTGCCGATCTGCACGCCGCTGGCCCCGAGCATGAACGCCGCCGCGATCCCGCGGCCGTCGAAGATGCCGCCGGCGGCGATGACCGGCACGCGGATCGCATCGGCGACCTGGGGAACAAGTGCCATCGTTCCCACAGTGCCCGCGCCGGGATGGTCGGTGAAGGTTCCCCGATGCCCGCCGGCCTCGGCCCCCTGCGCGATGATCGCGTCGGCGCCTGCATCCTCGAGCCAGCGCGCCTCGTCCACCGTGGTGGCAGAGCTCAAGACGACGCAGCCTGCCTGCTTCAATCGGCGCAGAGCCTCTTCGCCGGGGAGCCCGAAATGGAAGCTCACGACCCGCGGCCGGAGCTCGAGGAGCAGATCCAGCCGTGCGGAATCGAACGTCGGGAAAGGCGGTTCGCTTGGCTCGGGAGCCATGCCGAGGCCGAGCTCATCATAGTAGCGCTGGATTGTCGTGCGTGCCCGGGCCAATGCCGCCCTTTCGAGGGGCGGCGTCGGATGAGCGAAGAAATTGAGGTTGAAGGCGTGACTGGTCCTTGCCCGCACGGCCGCCACCTGATCGCGCACGACATCGGACGACAGGATCCCGCAGCCGAGCGACCCCAGGGCGCCGGCGTTGCTGACGGCCGAGACCAGCTCGGGCGTCGTAACGCCGCTCATCGGGGCCTGGATGAGCGGGTGCTCGATGCCCAGAAGTTCCTGAAGATCCCGACGCGGCCACATCCAAGCCCCCTACTCTGCCGGACTGCCAGAACGCCAAACACCATCACTATACCATACCTGTCAGCCAGACATCGCGATGGCGTCTCCGAAGCAGATGACCGTTCCACTGGCACGGCCGTCTTCAGCGGGGCGGACCGCCTGCGACCTCGGCGCGCACAGCCCCCGTTCGGCGCCCGCGGTCGAACGGCGCGCGCACCCCAAATGGCACCGTATCCGATTGGCTGCGCTTGCCGAGGCGCGCTATCGGCCTCGGATGCGTTAGCGCAACCGTCCGGTTCGGAAGCGGGCGGAAAGAACCCTGAAAGTCGATAATGGGACCAAGCGGCCCTCCCCTAAGGTCCGCTATCGGGAACTCGTCGCGGCGACTGCAATGTCCGGTTCGAAGCAGCCCGGGTGGCTCCTCAATGGCGGGAATGGGGACGAACCGGCCCCCGCCCCGAGGTCCGCTTTCGGGAGCTCGTCGCGGGGATCGGTACGTCCGGTTTGGAGCGACCTGGTCGACTTCTGGATGACTGCAAAGGGGACAATCCGGCCCCGGATTCAGGCCCGATCTAGGGGCTGCCGCAGCGCCGATGGAGTGTCAGATTTGGAGTCGCCCCGAAGGCGTCCGAACAACAGCAATAGGGGTCTGAGCCGACGGTCGTGTCAGCAGCACGATTCCAGCGGATGCAGGAGTAGATCGCGCCGGCACCCGTGATCGGAGATCGACGGGTGCCGGCTCAAGTTTATCAGGCCGCCTTGCGGCCGCGGCGGGCCTTCGGAGTAGCGGGTTCAGGCTAGGGCGCCGGAGCCGGCGCCACTTCAGGACGATGTGTCCCGAGCCCGATCGTTTTGGCCAGGGCGCTGCGCTGGTTGGCGTAGTTCGGCGCGACCATCGGATAATCGGCCGGCAGGCCCCAACGCTCGCGGTACTCGTCCGGCGTCATGTTGTAGCCGGTCTTCAGATGCCGCTTGAGCATCTTCAGCTTCCTGCCGTCTTCGAGGCAGACGATGTAGTCGGGCATGACCGACCTCTTGATCGGCACCGCCGGCTGGGGCCGCTCCTTCACCGGCTCGACAGGCTTTCCGAGGCCGCTAAGTGCGCTGTACACCTGATCGATCAGCGCCGGTAGGTCACTCGTCGCAACATTATTGTGAGCCACATGCGCGGCGACGATCTGCACGGTCAGCTTTCGTGTCTCGTCTGCTGCTTCCTGTTGCAGTCCGACGGAAGTCTCCCCCGCCATTTCTGTTCTCCTTTGGGAATCGATGAGCGACTGTTGTCGCAGCCGCTCGGCAAGTCCAGGGTTTTCGGAAGCTCTTACATGTTATTCACACCGAGCCGCTTTTCTCGCTGTAACAGCTCGGATAACGCGCATTTCTTATCGTGAGGTCGACACCACGCTGTCCGGCAGCTTTCCCAGGCGCTGAAGATCCGCCAGCACCGAACGCAGAGGCGGCCACGGGAACTCGTCATCGTCGGAGCGGGATTGGCCAATGGAGAGCACCATGGCGAGTTTCGCGGCAACGCCAGCCAGGCTGCCGGCCGGGACCTGCCACACGGTTTCGGTGAGGGCGTCCCAGCGGTCCCAGGCGTTATTAACACGCTCCTCCACCGGACCAAGCCCGATCGCCCCGGCGGCGATCTCCCACCGACGCCGGTGGGCCGCGAACTCGCGGTGCAGCCTCTGTCGAAGCTCTTCCGTCCCCGGCAGATCTTCGAGCAGCTCGTCGATCTCGGCGGGCTCGCAAGCGGAGACCGGCTCGACCTGGCCGGGCACCGGCACGAGCACGCGCGGCATGCCGACGGTGCGGAGAAGAACGCCCTCCTTCTTCTGCCAATCGTCCTGCCAAGCATCCAACTCGGCGTGGAGGACTCGCCACTCCTCCCAGAGGTCGAGGACGGGGTCAGAGGTCGAGCCCCGGCGCGGGGCATCGGCCGCGCCGATCGGCAGAACGGTGGCGCCGCCGATCAGCTCGCGGCGGCTGAGCGCAGGCAAGGTCGTGGTATCGTCGGAATCAGCCATGATCCGGCTCCTAGCAGCTGGATTGTGGTCAGGCCGGGCTGGGTGGTGCGAACACCTGGCTCGTCCGCCTTATACCTCAAGGCGCAACTTGATACCTCAAGGCTAAACTCGTTCTTGACAAAGTCAAGACTCTTGGACTTGAGTGAGACTCCTGCGCTATGGCGCAGGGATGACCAGTGAGCAGATTCGCGCAGCACGCATGTTTCTGTGGTGGACGCAGCAGGACCTGGCGTCGGCATCCGGGGTGTCGCTCGCGACGATCAAGCGATTGGAGTCGAAGCCCGGGCGGCTCAAGGCCTATCGTCCGACGTTGGACGCCATTAGGAGAGCCTTCGAGGCAGCCGGCGTCGAACTCATCCCGGAGAACGGCGACGGTCCGGGCGTGCGGCTGAAGAAGCCGAGCTCTGGCGCCTAGGGGCGTTTCCGCCGCCGAGAGGCCGCTCCTCCCGCCCCGGCCGGCCTCGGCGGATTGATCCGCCTGCGTCGCGGGCGCAGCTCTGTTCCCCAGGAGCGACTGGCACGGAGCGGAGCGATGCCGGAGGACGTGGACCGGTGGGAGCGGATCGACGCGGCGGTGCTGCGGATCGCGCGGCTGTTGGGCCGACAGCTGGCCCGGGAGGAGCACGAGCGGTTGCAGCGCCAGGCCGCCAACGAGAACCGAGAGGAGAAGGAGGACCGATGATCCGTGTCGCGCTTTACGCCCGCTACTCCTCGGACGCGCAGCGGGACGCCTCGATCGAGGACCAGCTGCGGCTGTGCCGGGCGCATGCCGAGCGGCAGGGCTGGACCGTGACGCTCTGCTACACCGACCGGGCGATGTCCGGCGCCTCCCTTCTCCGCCCCGGCATCCAGGAGCTGATGCAGGACGCCCACCGCGGCGGCTTCGAGCTGGTGCTGGCAGAGGCGCTCGACCGGATCAGCCGCGACCAGGAGGACGTGGCCGGAGTGTTCAAGCGGCTGCGCTTCGCCGGCGTCGCCATCGTTACCCTGGCTGAAGGCCAGATCAGCGAGCTGCATGTCGGGCTGAAGGGCACGATGAACGCCCTCTTCCTGAAGGACCTCGCGGCGAAGACCCATCGCGGCATCCGCGGCAGGGTCGAGGCCGGCAAGATCGGCGGCGGCCTGTGCTATGGCTACCGCGTCGTCCCAAGCCCCCAGGGTCGCGGCGACCGCGAGATCGTCAAGGCGGAGGCGGAGACCATCCGCCGGATCTGCCGAGACTTCGCCGCCGGCGCCAGCCCGCGGGCGATCGCCCGATCCCTGAACGCCGAAGGCGTGCCGGCTCCCGGGGGGACAGAATGGACCGACACCACGATTCGTGGTCATGTCTCCCGTGGCACCGGGATCCTGAACAACGAACTCTATGTCGGCCGCCTGGTCTGGAACCGGCTCCGCTACATCAAGGATCCGTCGACCGGCAAACGCGTCTCCCGGATCAACCCGCAGTCCGAGTGGATCACCACAGAGGTGCCGGAGCTGCGCATCGTCGAGGACGAACTGTGGCAGGGGGTGAAGGCGCGCCAGCAGGCGATCCTCGCCAGCCAAGCCCACGCGGTCTCGGCGCTGAAGGCCAATCGGCTCAATCCGGCGCGCCGCCCCGTGTCGCTGTTGTCCGGCCTGATTACCTGCGCCGTCTGCGGCGGCTCCTATGTCCTGCACCTCCGGGACCGCTTCGCCTGCTCCCAGCACGTGCGCAAGGGCAGCTGCAGCAACAGCCGGACCATCGCCCGCCTCGACCTCGAGCGCCGGGTCCTCGCCGGCCTCAAGGACCGGCTGCTGGCGCCGGAGGCCGCGGCCGAGGCGATGCGCGCCTATACCGAGGAGATGAACCGCCGCAACCAGGCGCGGCGCGCCTCCATCGAATCGGATCGACATGCCCTGGTGGCTGCCGACAAGGCCGTGGCGGAGATCGTGCGCATCATGGAGACCGGTGGCTACAGCCGAGCGCTGATGGAGCGGCTGCACAATCTCGAGGCCGAGCAGGACCGTCTGCGGCTGCGCCTGGCCGAGGCGGAGGCGCCGCCGCCGGATGTGCACCCGAACATCGCCGAGCTGTTCCGGCGGAAGGTGGAGCGGCTGGCGGAGGCGCTGGCCCATCCGGAGGACCGCCGCGAAGCGGCAGACGCCCTGCGGACCGTGATCGCCGGCATCACCCTGCGGCCCGGTCCGGAGCGCGGCGAGCTGCACGCCACGCTGCATGGCGATCTCGGCACGATCCTGGGCTGGCTGGGCGCCAAAGCAAACAAGCCCGATGCGGTGTCGCATCGGGCTTGCATGACATCAGTGGTTGCGGGGACCCGCAACCAACGATTCTTGCGCTTGGTCGAAGGGTATGTTCCCAGGCTCGCTGCATAGCCCTTCGACAAGCCCACACTCATAACCTCGGCACTCCAGTGTCGACCGGCATGGGGTCAGCGCCGATCGGCACTGTAAAGGTGCCGGATATTTCATAATAGTGAGGGGCCACGACCTGGCGCCGATCCACAGCCGGCGGCACTTGCCGAAGCGCTGCCGACCGCCGAGGAGATCGAGTTGGGAATCGCGCACCCCCACGATCCAATCGACCCTTCCGACACGTAGCTGTAGCGGCTTAAGATCATCTGAAGTCGTTCTCCCAGTCAGCACCACCCGACCGAAGCGCGCCAAAGGCAGCCGCCACGCCGGCATCCCAATCCGGACATCTGCCGGACCGGCCGCAGCGGCTCATGCTTGAGGCGGTATGCCGGGAGAAGGCCATCAGGTAAGGGCCTAACAGCGAGTCCCCATCGACGTGTTCCCTGGGAATAGCAGCGATTTGCTATGCTCAGGAGCGATCACGTCACGAACCAAAGGCACTGCGGAGATCCAGGCATGGAACGCCAAGATGTGACGACGATCGTCCTGTTCGAAGTGCCCGCGCAACATGCGTCCCGATTCCTGTCGGACTGGACAGCGAGCAACGATTTCATGAAGCAGCAGAGCGGGTTGATCGATGGCACGCTTTACGCGACCGCTGACGACAATGCCCGATACAGGTTCATCAACGTGGCACGTTGGGCGTCAGAGACAGATCTCGCAGAAGCCAGGAAACGCCATTGGGAGCATCTGGAAGCGCCGAGCGTGAACCAACGTGAAGCCTGGAAGACATTGGGAATCACTGTGACGCCCGTCAACTATGCCATGGTGATCATCTACTCTGGAACTGAACGCGCGATCGAAGAAGAGCCTCGCTGAATTTCGCGTCGGGTGGGAGGGTTTTATGAATTTCGCTTTGCGGCTTCTCGACAACCAGGACGGCTGATGGCCGAACAGGAGGTCGGCGCGGTGATCGGAATCGCGAGCTATCTGGAGTTGGGCGTCATCGTCATCGACGAGGGACCGCACGATGCGGCAGCGTCAAGGGACTACGCCGCGCACTAGCTACTTTGATGTCATTCTTTCTTTTGCAATGACCAAGCTGCCCGCGCTATGGTTGTATTATCTGGTTCATATTCCGAACTGCCGCACCACTCCGAGACTTTGCAGAGATAAAGATTACCCATGTTGAATACAATATCGTTCTCTTTGTAGATTTTCCCTCTTATATACTGCGGATGTGATGTGGCATTGGTTTGCGCAATAGAGTCGGATGAAAATGTCATGACGGCAATAAGCATAGCAGCACAAAGAGACAAAATTACATGGATCGAAGCGCCAGATCGCGAAGGACAATTAATCATCACATTCCTCAGTTCTATCACAGGTTCCCTTTTCGAATCTTGAAATCTCGGATGATCGAGGGGCTGAAGCGTCAGCCGGCCTCGTGCGGCCGCGGGCGAGTCATGACCGCCGATCCGCCGTTCGCGACGATAGCGCGGATCGCCGCTTGCGCCGCGTCCAGAGCCGGTTTCCCCGCGAAGTAGTGGCCGTAGAACTGCCCGTCCCTGGTCACTGTCCATCTTCCGGCCTGGTACGCCACCAGGAATACCGTCGGGACGACCCTATGTTGCTCAACGACATGCTCCACCGTCGATGTGCACTGAAGTGGGCCCGCCGGCTGATCGGCGGGGATGGCTGATTTCCCCGACTCTTCTCCAAGACGGATCACCTCGCGGACGAACTGTTCGGCGTGTTGGGCGGTGTCCGTGTAATCGTGCTCGCGACGGCTCAAAAAATCTGGATTGTTGAACGCACGATTCAATCGAGTGATGAACTCCGGCTCGGTCTCCGCCATATGGGCGATCAGCGCCTGCAGGATTTGCTCGTGCGCGAGCACGCGTCTCTCCAGATCGGTGTTCTCGACCGCGCCATATCGCCTCCGAGCATGACCGTGGTCTATGCCGATGGTTGGTCCGCCATACTCGTGGACGGGGCTTCCTTGCCCTCCGATGCGCGCTGCCCGGTCCATTTCCCAGCCTGCCGGGTCCTGCGACTTCCGCGGGTGTTCGGCCATCCCTTCGTTTTCACTGCGCTCTTCCGCGGAACGGTCCAGTTCGGCAGGGAGCAGCGAGCCGCTCCGCACTGGCTCGCCCGACCAGTAAGAGCTCTTGCTCCGCATGAGGTTTCCCATAGTCTTTCCTTTGATGGGATATCGCTTTCCTGCGAAGCAGGACCCGATCGTTCCCAGTTCAATCTCGCTCGACAGGGGGGCGCGCGCCGGACCCTTGATCAGGATGCCGCTTCAACTGGCTGCCGTGACGCCATCCAAGTGAGGGCGCGATCCCGGATTGGATGTGGGGATCTTATATGTAGATTTCAAGAAAATTTGAAATATTTCCAGTAAACTTGAAAATATATGATTGAACTTCGATATAAATCGACTGACGGAAATGTGTGGAATGTCTTATTTTATCCCGGCCAATGCATTGACGATGATTGCCTCTCGTTGGCCATGCGCTGAAAAGGCAGCGTCCTCTGCACGCCTCTGGGGCCGGAGGAATTATCGATGCTTTCGGTCGTAATAGCTTCGGAGTCTCACCATCTCTTCAGGGTGAGCCGCTGAACATCATCGACCGGGCCTTACGGATCAGTCGGCTGGCGACGCCGCCTGATGGCCTGCTTCTTGACGGACCACAGTGCATTGAGAGAGCGCGTCATGAAAGCCTGGTTCATTCCACCGATCGTGATTCCCGCGGGCTTCACTCTGCTGGGCATCCTCTATGTCGTGTGGGGAGCGCTCCTGTAGCGCCTGCGCGCGGATGAATTGCGGTGAAGAGACGAGCAGCGAGCTCGGAGGATTCCGATGACCCTGCGGACCCGTAGCGAGACCGTCACCTTTGCGCGGCCCTTCACCTTGAGCGGCATCAACGGACCGCAACCACCAGGGACCTACACTGTCGAGACCGATGAGGAACGGATCGAGGGCTCGTCCCCTCCCACCTATCGGCGGGTCTCGACGATGATCAGGCTGGCCGGGCGCCCCGGAACCGGGGAGCAGGTCCAGGTTGTCGTCGTGGATCCCGAGGAACTGGCGGCGGCGTTGGCGCGAGATGCTGCTCCTCCGGATGGCGCTTCCGAACGGGGGCCGCCAGAGGAAAGCGGCCGAGAGGGCATACCGCCCGGGGCTCTGCAAGGATCCGAGCGCCGTTCCGGTGAGAAGAGCAGTCGGCAAGGGACCGCTCGCCCGATCGATCGGCTCCATGAGGTGTGGCGATTCTGGGCGAAGCGACACCCCATGAGGCTGGCCGGGATCGTCGCAATACTCGTGGGCGTTCTCTTCGCCGCCTTTGCTGTGAGCTGGTGACTGACCCACAGGTAGGAATATCGCGATGCGCACGTTCAGGAAGGCCTCTCGGCCAGCCGAGCGCGCTGTGAGCTTCACGATCAAGGCCGCTTCAAGCAGGCGAACCACAGCCGTCCGACGGAATATACCTGCGCTCAGCTTCGATTGATCGATACGCCGCCATCGGCGAGCAAGGCGCTGCCGGTCGTGAAGCTCGATGCGTCCGAGGCGAGGTAGAGCGCCGACTTTGCGATCTCCTCGGGCCGTGCGATGCGCCTCAGCGCGTGGAGCCGTTCGATGAAGGCCAGCACCTCGGGGCCCGCGCCCGGCGCGTTGGTGACGCTTGCCGGCGTGTCGGTGCCGCCCGGCAGCAATGCATTGACGCGAATCCCCATCGGCCCGTATTCGGCGGCGAGAACCTGCGCCAACCCGATCAACCCCGCCTTGCTGGCGGCATAGGCGGTCATGCCCGGCATGCCCACCGTGTGGCCGACGAATGAGGAGGTCAGGATCAGGGAGCCGCCGCCGCGTTCGATCATCGCCGGCACCTGATATTTGGCACCCAGGAAAGCGCTCGTCAGATTGGTGTCGAGCGTCTCGCGCCAACCCTTGAGTGTCAGGTTGGCAATGGCTCCCGTCTCGCCGATGATGCCGGCGTTGTTGAAGGCGACATCGAGCCCCCCGAATTCGTTTACCGCCAGTTCGACCAAGGCTTTCGCATAGGCTTCGTCCTTGACGTCACCGGCAAGCGCTGCCGCCTGACCGTCGGCCTCCCGGATTTCCGCGACGAGCGCGTCGAGCTCGGCTTTCCGCCGGGCCGCGACCACGACCTTGGCGCCTTCTCGCGCGAACAGCAACGCGGTTGCCCGGCCAATTCCGGAACTGGCCCCAGTGACAATGGCGACTTTGTAGGTGAGCGATTTCATCACAAAGTTCCACTTCTTTGTTTCAGGCTAATCATTCGCTTTGTTTTTGCGAGAATTGAAGTCGTTCTTCTGAGCCGATCCCAAGCGCCGGTGATCCGAGTGGATGCAGGAAATACTCGTCCCCACCCATGGTCATCAAAAGCGTCTGCGCATGCTGGAGATGGCGGCCCTCGACACGGCGCTCAAACGGACCGGGTTCGGCCGCGGATCGGTCGACAAGCTCGACAGGCGGGGCGTCCGCGTCGGGGTGACGATAGATCTCGATGGTCGCGGCGCAGGGCGACAGAACCGTGGCCTGCACGAGAAGGTCCGGGCCGTCCTCCATCACCCGGAAGTTCATCGCGTGCCGCGGCAGCCGCGGATCGTGATCGAGCGCCGAGAGGATCTGCCTGACCGCCACCGGGGCGACGGCGGCGATCCATCGGATGTCGCGATTCTGCAGGGTAAAGTCACGCGCCAGCCGCTCGCTCAGCGGCCCGACGATGCCGCGCCCGAAGACGACCAGGTCGAAATCGGCGGCGTCGAACTGGCGGGCGGCTCCCTCAGGATCGGTCGACCCCTGGACTGGGATGCCGAGCGCGAGAAGCGGCCCCACCACACTCTGGTTGATCGCCGGCGATCGGCCGATAACCAGGACGCGCTGCGAGGGCCGAGGGGAAAGGTACATCATCTCATCCGTCCCTTCATGAACCGGAAGCCTGCATGGCCGAGCCGGACGCCCACGGAACTCTGCATCCCGGACGAATTCTTCCGAAAATCATGGATCTGTCGGTTGGATCATCACACTTGCGCGACCCGGGGATAAAAATTGCGGCAGGTCACAAAGCTTGGAACAGGGTTTTGTTTTGCTCCGTTATCCATCGACCGATGAAACCCAAAAACACACCGCTCAGTGACCGAGCAAAGTTCGAATGCGCCGCACGCATGACTCGGACGATGCTCGATCAGGTCTTCGCCGAGAGAATGTCGCCGGTGGAGTTGGCGACGTGGCTGCGGCAGCTGATGATGCATTCGGAGGACCCGATGTCCGATAACGAGAAGAGCGCGATCGTCTGCACGCTGACCGTTGCTCTGCTCGACGATGACGGTCCCGAATTCAACCTGTCCCGATTGATGGATCTGGTGGACGCCTCGGACCAGGCGATCGCAATTGGACGTCTGGTCTGAAGGTTGCGTGGTGGGCCGTTCCTGTGTCGTGTCGCAGATGGATTCGGGCCCGGGCCAACCGGGACCGTATCGTCCCCGTCGGGATGCGAAGCTGCTCCGCAGCTTCCTCATAGGAGGCTCCCCGGACCGCCACCATCTCGAGAATCTCTCGATGGTCCTTCGAGAGATTCTGCCAACGCGCCGCAACCTCCGTCACTTCGACCGTCTGCATTTGCGTCGCCGGCGTGCTGGCATCCCAGTCGTCGATTGGAATCGTCTTGGCCCGGTTGTGCTTGTTGTCTATGAAATTCGTGAGGTAGAGCCGGCGCATCATCACGACGAGCCAAGCCATCATGTTGGTGCCCGGCTGCCATAGGTGGAGCTTGCGAACCGCGCGAAACAGCGTGTCCTGAACGAGATCGTCCGCGTCGGCGGAGTTACGCGTCAGGGCGATCGCGAGGCGGCGAAGATTCCGGATGCAGGGAACCACGGTCGCGAGAAATTGCCGCTCTGTCGTGGCGGTGATAGTCGACATTGAGAAGCATCCTTCAGTCGTTGATCTGATTGCCTGCCTCGACGATGCAGTTCTCGTTCAAGTATCCATGGCTCCACACTGGTGCGGCTGCGCGTTGCGCCGTGCCGAAAGTGTGCATTCTCAGGATCGGCGGGTCAGGGTGCGTTCTGGTTCGCGCTCGATTTGATGGCCTGACCTGTCTTTGAGATGTCCTCGCCGGCTCCCGCCGTGGCGTGACAGGCACTCAGGAGCGGCGCGGCACCCAATAGGGCGAACAGGGTGAGGGCCGACATGATCGTTCTCTTGCGCATGGCTTTGACCTATTGCTGAACGGTTTCGGGACGCGTCGGAAGGAGGTGCACCCGCTCCCTCCTTCCGATCGCGAGTTGCGTTTGGCAGTGGCGTCGGTGTGGGTTGCCGAAGCCGGCCTGCCGGCGCCCGTTTCGGCCCGCGATATCAGCCGTCGATGTGTCGGCCCGGCCTAAATCCGTCCCATGAGCACCAACACGACGATGATGGCGAGAAGGATGCTGAGCCCAAGGCTCGGGAGATAGCCCCAACTCGAGCTGTACGGCCATTTCGGCAAGGCGCCGATCATGGCCGCTACCAGGATGATCAGGAGGACGGTGCCAAGGCTCATGGCATGCACTCTGAGGAGGGCGGCGGCGCGAAACCGGCTGGCTCGGCCGCCCCATTCCAGTCTCACGTCACCGATGTTGATCGGCTTGCTGTCGGTGACGTCCGGTTTGCGCCCGCATCGCATTGGCATCCGGCGCATTTGACCGAGGGGTGGTTGCCGACGGTCCGGAGATTTCGAACAACCAAGCGCAGCGTAATCGGCAGCGAAGCGGTTGCGCCAGCCTCGGAAACTACTCAGAGCCGCCCGAGAGGCATCCGAGCCTTGCTTCGGATCAGAGGCGGTTGACTAGATCCTGCCCATGCCGCCCAGGCCACCAAGAAGCCAAAGCACCACGAGAATGAGAACAACCAACCCGAAGACGCCGCCGAACCCCGCCCCGCCATAGCGGCCGTGAGCGTAGTAGCCGCCGCCGCCGAGCAGCAGTATCAGCAGGATGACGATCAGAATCGTGCTCATTGCCATTGCTCCATTAGACGATAATCGCCATGCGAGAGCCGGGAACGCCGCTACATCCTCAACGCATTCCTGATTGCATCCTTGACGCGTCCGACGGCGTTCTGAATCCTGCCTTCAGCCTTGTCCGCCCTGCCGCCTGCCTGCAGCTTGGCGTCGCCTGTCGCCTCGCCAATGGTTTCTTTGACCGAGCCCTTGATCTCCTTCGCCGATCCGACGATCCGATCCTTGTCCATGACAGCGTTCTCCAAGCGGGGCTGTAGCCACCCGTCCCGTCGCAAGGCTTCGAAACTCCACGCCTCCGACATTTCCAACGTAGCGGGAAGGCGGCGGTGTCGGCAGGCTCGGAATGTACTCACGCCACGCGGCCGAGGCTGGAAATCCTGGTCAGGCGAGCGGTTCGTCGGCGCCGGTCCAGGCAGCGGCCAGCGCCAGCCGGGCCAGCGCCGGAAGGGACTTCGATCCTGTCTTCTTCATGATCGTGGCGCGATGGTTCTCGACCGTGCGCTGGCTGATGCCGAGATCCGCGGCGATGTTCTTGCTGGGGTGGCCGGCGAGGACCAGTTCCATGACCTGGCGCTGGCGTGCGCTCAGCCCCGCGACGTGGTTGGCCGCAGCCTCCCGCCAGGCGGCCAGCTTGTTCGCATCGCGCGATTGCTCGAGGGCACGCTCGACGCCGGCGAGCAGCTCGCCGCGGCCGACCGGCTTCTCGATGAAGTCCGACGCACCGGCCTTCATGGCCTGGACCGCCATCGGCACGTCGCTGTTGCCGGTGATCATGATGGCCGGCAGCCGATGGCCGGCATCCCTCAGCCGCTGCAGCAGCTCGAGCCCGCTCATTCCGGGCAGATAGGCATCGACCAGGAGGCAGGCTGCACGGCCCGGATGATAGGCCTCCAGGAAGGCCTCGCAAGACGCGTAGTCCTCGACGATCCGGCCGTCCTCCTCGAGCACGCTGCGAATTCCGTCCCGCACATGGCTGTCGTCATCGACGATGAAGATGACGGGTTCGCCCGGGTCGCCGGCCCCCTCGGCAGAGCTTGCGGCGTGGGGATGCGCCGAGGATGGCGCCGTCGCCAGCATGCGCTGGATCGCTTGCGCCAACTCCTTCAGCTTCACCGGCTTGTTAAGCTGCACGCAGTCCTGGCGGGCGATGTCGCGCAGGGTGGCGGTCGAGATGTCGCCGGTCAGGATGATGACCGGAACCTGGCGGCGAAGCCTTTCCCGCAGCTTCGCGGCGACCTGGAGCCCATCCATGCCGCCCGGCAAGTTGTAGTCCGCGAGGATGAGGTCGGGCCGGATCGTCCCCCGCGCCACCAGCTCCAGTGCCGCGGAGCCGTCTGGTGCCGCCGCGGCGCGGTGGCCCTCGTCCTTCAGGAGAAGTTCGAGGAGCTCGCGCACCTCAGGATCGTCCTCGACCACCAGGATCGCGCCGGTGCGGTGGACGTTTTCCGCGACCTGGTCATCGCTGCCGAGCCGCTGCGGCTCGCGCGACGGCCCCGTCTCGCTTTGCGGCAGCATGATCTCGACGGCGAAGACCGACCCCCTGCCCAGCTGGGAGCGGACGCGCACCCGATGACCCAGCAAATTCCCCAGGCGCTGCACGATGGAAAGTCCGAGGCCGAGGCCGCGGCTTCGTTCGCGCGCGGCATTGTCGAGCTGATGGTACTCCTCGAAGATCGTCTGCAGTTCCCCGGCCGGAATCCCGACCCCGGTGTCCCAGATCTCGATGCTCAACATCCCCTCGCGCCGACGGCAGCCGAGCAGCACCTTGCCCTGCTTGGTGTATTTCAGCGCATTCGACAGCAGGTTGCGGATCATCTGCTCCAGCAGACGTGGATCGCTGTGGATCGAAAGGCCGCACGGGACCACGTGCAAGGCGAGCCTCTGGGCCTGCGCGTGGTAGGTGAACTCGTCCTTCAGCCGTTCCAGCAGATCGTCGACCGGGAAATGGACCTTCTCTGCGCGGACAGTCCCGGCCTCGATCTGGTTGATGTCGAGCAACGCGTTCAGCATGCCGGTCATGGCGCCCAGCGTCTCGTCGAGCCGCGCGACCAGCTTCAGCCCCCTCTCCCCCTCCACGCTCTTCGCCAGCAGCCCCTGCAGCAGGGCCAGCGTCTGCAGCGGCTGGCGGAGATCGTGGCTGGCGGCGGCGAGAAAGCGCGACTTCGCCGCGGTCGCCAGCTCCGCCTGCCGCCTGGCCGCCTCCAGCGCGTCGGCCGTGTGCCGGCGCTCGGTGATGTCGGCGAAGGTGATGACGACGCCCTCGACCCCGTTGTCCTGGGTGCGATAGGGCAGGATGCGGCGGACATACCAGGCGCCGCTCTGCGCTTCGATCTCCCGTTCGATCGGCGCGAGGGTCTGCAGCACCGCCCTGGCGTCGGTCAGAAGCGCGCCGTCGGCCGCCAGCGAGTGGAGGTCCGCGAGCGGCCGGCCGACGTCGCCGGGAATGACGTTGAACAGCGATCTGGTGGCAGGCGTGAAGAAGCGGATGTTGAGGCTGGTGTCGAGGAAGAGCGTCGCGACATCGGTGCTGTACAGCACGTTCTGCAGGTCGTTGGACGTCGTGCGTTGCCGTTCCAGCGTTTCCTGGAGCTGGCTGTTCAGGGCGGTCAGCTCCTCGTTCAGCGACTGCAGCTCCTCCTTCGAGGTGATCAGCTCCTCGTTCGTCGACTGATATTCCTCGTTCACGGACAGGGCTTCCTCGTTGATCGCCTTCTGCTCCTCGGTCGAGATCTCGAGGTTGCGGATGGCGCCCTGCAGCTCCGCCCTCGTGGCCTCGAGCTCCTGCTCGAGTTCGGCGAACCGCGGACCGCGTCCCGGGGAGGCCCGGCGACCAACTCCACGCTCCGGCTTGGGTTCGTCGATGAAGCAGATCAGCAGCAGCTCCTCGCCCTCGCTCTGGACCGGCTGCACGGCGATGCTGAACGAAGCCGGATGGCCATCGTGATCGGTTCGGCCGCCGCCGACGACGATGCGCGCATTCTCCTGATCGGCCCGTTGGATCGCCGCGCGGAGCTTGGTGCGCATGCCCTCCCGCGCCATCGCCAACAGGTCGTGCGTCGGGTGGCCCGGCGCCATGCGCAGATAGCGGTCCGTCGGCCCCAGCGAGTACAGGCACTCGTGCTTGCGGTTGATCAGGACCGCCGCCGGCGCATACGCCTCCATCACCAGCCGCCGGCACAGCTCGGCCAGAACGGCTTGGCGTGAGGGCGCCGGGCCCTGTCCCGGACGCGCCGGGACCCGGACGCCGTCGCCGGCACCCGCCGACAATCCGAGATCGCCCGGCCGGCTGCGGCCGATGTGCCGATACAGCCGCTCCGGCTTGGAGATCACGTCGAAGCGGCCGTCGGGGCTCCCGATCGTCTCCGAACTCCCGAGCAGCAGGATGCCGCCCTCTCGCAGAGCGAAATGGAACAGCGAGACCACTCTCTCCTGGGCCTCGGGCCGCAGATAGATCAGCAGGTTCCGGCAGGACACCAGGTCGAGGCGCGAGAAGGGCGGATCGGCCAGCACATCCTGGACCGTGAAGACCACCGATGCGCGTAGTTCGGGCGATACCCGGTAACCGTAGTCCTCCTTCGAGAAGAAGCGAGCGAGACGAGCGGGCGACACCTCCGACACGATCGTCTCGGGGTACAACCCCTCGCGAGCCCTGGCGACGGCATCCGGGTCGACATCGGAGGCGAAGACCTGCAGCTTGAGGCCGGGCCTCGTCGCCGAGATCTCTTCGCGGAACAGCATGGCGAGGGAATAGGTCTCCTCGCCGGTGCTGCACCCGGCGATCCAGATACGCAGCGGGTGGTCGGGTGAGTGTTTGCGGACCAGGTCGGGAACGATCTCCTTCGCGAGAAGATCGAACACCTTCGGGTCCCGGAAGAAGCTGGTGACGTTGATCAGCAGGTCCCTGGCCAGGAGGTCGAGCTCGCGGGGATCGCTTTGCAGCATCTCGAGATACCGGCCCATATCGGCGGCCCCGATCGATGCCATCGCCATGCGCCGCTCGATCCGGCGCTGCAGCGTCCCCGGCTTGTACAGCGTGAAATCGTGGGCGGTCCTGGTCCGCAGAAGTTCGATGATCTGGGACAGCCGGATCTGCGCAGCATCCTGCGGTGCCGAACCGTCCGGCCCGGGAATGCCCTTCATCCTTCGCTCATGTTTCGCGAGCGCATCGGGAATCCTGGCCAAGGGAAGCACAAGATCGACCGCCCCCGTCGCGATCGCGCTCCGCGGCATGCCGTCATAGCCGGCCTCGTCGGGGTCCTGTGCGATGACGAGCCCGGACTTCTCCTTCACCGACCTCAGCCCGAGGCTGCCGTCGGCCCCGGTTCCTGAAAGGATCACGCAGATGGCCCGCGGACCGCAGGCTTCCGCCATCGAGTGCAGCAGAAAGTCGAACGGCAGACGCGCGCCGTGACGCGCCCGGGGTTGCGACAGGTGCAGGGCGCCGTCGCCCACCGACAGAAAGGTCCCGGGGGGGATGACATAAAGGTGCTCGCGTTCGATCGGCATCCCGTCCTCTGCCTGCCGCACGGTCATCGCCGTGTGGCCGGCCAGCAGTCCCACCATCATGCTTTCATGGGTCGGATCGAGATGCTGGACCAGGATGAAGGCCATGCCGGTCTTGGCGGGCAGGCCGTCCAGCAGCCTCTTGCAGGCATCGAGGCCGCCCGCCGAGGCACCGATTCCGACGACCAGGAACTCCCGCGATGGCGCCGGCGAGGCACGCCGGCTCGATCGCGGCCGGGCCGCTCCGGCCCGCTGCGGACGACTTCCCGGCATGTTTGTGGGCCTCACGGGGTTGCCTCCCATTCGGAGGACCATCCCGATGCTATCACAACCGCGTTGCGGCAGCGACCTGCGGGTGGGAGTGGCGGCCCATCGCCAAGGGCGCGGCAACAGAAGCGGCCTGCGTAGTTTCCGAGCCTGCCCTCGGCCGTCTCGCGCCGGCTATGGTTGGACATCTGGGGCGAACCGAGAGTGCCGGAGGCGACATGAACCAAATGGCAGCGCTCCGCGTCCTGCTCGTGGAAGACGAAGCCATCATCGCCATGCTGCTGGCCGAGGTGCTCGGCGGAATGGGCTATGAGGTCTGCGCGATCGAGGCCACCGAGGCGGATGCGGTGGCAGCCGCCATGCGATGCAGGCCGGATCTGATGATCGTCGATGCGCGATTGGGCGCCGGCAGCGGTGTCTCGGCCGTCGAGACAATACTCCGGGCCGGACCTGTTCCGCACGTGTTCGTCAGCGGGGATGCGTCAAGTGTCCAAGCGCTCAGGCCGGACGCGGTGGTGATGCAGAAGCCGTTTCGGGAAGCCGACCTGGCCCGAGCCATTCAATGCGCGCTCGGTGTCACGCCTGTCCCTTGAAGGGCCGGACCGCCCCGCACGGCCATCACAGAACCGCGGCGGATCGCCGACCGCCCGAAGGAGGTACGACCATGGCCCAGCTGAGCCGTCTGGCATTCATCGGAAACTCGCTGCCCCGCCGCTGCGGGATCGCCACCTTCACAACGGATCTGCAGCAGGCGGTCGCGGAATCGGATTCGACGACGGACACTTGCATCGTGGCGATGACCGACCACGGCCACACCTACGACTATCCGGCCACCGTTCGCCTCGAGGTCGCCGACGACCGGATCGAAGACTACGTCCGGACGGCCGAGGCCCTCAATGCCGGCCAGTTCGACGTCGTCTCGCTGCAGCATGAATTCGGCATCTTCGGCGGCGAGGCCGGCAGCCACATCATGGCGCTGCTCTCGCGGCTGACCATGCCGGTCGTCACCACGCTGCACACGGTCCTGGCCGAGCCGACGCCGGCGCAGCGGAGCGTGCTGAACCGGATCATCGGCGCATCGTCCCGGGTCGTCGTCATGGCCGAAAAGGGCCGCGAGCTCCTGCAGGCGGTGTATGCGGTCCCGGCGGAGAAGATCGATGTCATCCCGCACGGAATCCCCGACGTCGCCTTCGTCGAGCCCGCCGCGGCGAAGGCCAAGCTCGGCTTCGCCGGGCGGCCCGTCATCCTGACCTTCGGCCTCTTGTCCCCCAACAAGGGCATCGAGGTCATGATCGACGCGATGCCGTCGATCCTGCAGGGCCGGGCAGATGCGGTCTATGTCGTGCTCGGCGCGACGCATCCCAATCTCGTCCGCGACCAGGGCGAGGCCTATCGCGAAAGCTTGGCGGCCCGGGTGCGCGATCGCGGCGTCGAGGGCCACGTCGTGCTGCTCGACCAGTTCGTGGACCGGGCGACGCTGCTCGAGTTCATCGCCATGTGCGACGTCTACGTCACGCCCTATCTCAACGAGGCGCAGATGACGTCGGGCACCCTGGCCTACAGCTTCGGGATGGGCAAGGCGGTGGTCTCGACACCCTACTGGCACGCGCAGGAGCTGCTGGCCGAAGGCCGCGGCATTCTTGTCCCATCCGGCGATGCACCGGCCATCGGTGCCGCGGTCGCCGGGCTGCTGAACGACGACATCCGGCGCGAGGCAATGCGCCGACGGGCTTATGCCAGCAGCCGGTCGATGACCTGGGCTCGCACGGCGGGACGATACCTGGCCGTGTTCGAGCACGCCCGGCGCGGGCATCGGCTGCGGGTGATCGACCGGCCCGACATCACCGTGCCGACGCGTGACGGCTTCGCTCCGCCGGAAATGCAGCTCGGCCACTTCCTGTCGATGTGCGACGACACCGGGCTGTTCCAGCATGCGGTCCATTCGGTGCCCGATCGGTCCCACGGCTACTGCGTCGACGACAATGCCCGCGCGCTGCTGGTGGCCTGCGCCTTGAACCATCCGCGCGAACTGCGCCTGCCCGAAGCCCTGACGGCCCGCCTGGCCGCCTTCGTCCAGCATGCCTGGAACCCCGACACCAAGCGGTTCCGCAACTTCATGGGGTTCGACCGGCGCTGGCTCGAAGCCAGTGGTTCGGAGGACAGCCACGGGCGGACGCTCTGGGCCCTGGGCGAGTGCGCCCGCAGCGACGCCAGCCCGTCGCGTCGGCGCTGGGCAACGGCCTTGTTTGCCGAAGCGCTGCCGACGGTCGAGGGCTTCGGATCGCCGCGCGCCTGGGCCTTCGCCCTGCTCGGGTTGGACGGATATTGCGCGGTGGTGCCCGAGGACTCCCTGGCCGAGCGGGTCCGGCATGACCTGGCCGAGCGGCTGATGTCGATCCTGGCGGCGGTCGAGACCCGGGACTGGGTGTGGTTCGAGGAGGGTCTGGCCTATGACAATGCGCGACTGTCCCAGGCTCTGATCGTCACCGGAATGGCCACTGGATCGCTGGGCTTTGTCGATGCCGGCCTGCGGACCCTGCACTGGTTGATGGCGCTGCAGACGACGCCGGCGGGCGTGTTCCGCCCGGTCGGGTCGGACAGCTTCGGCGACAAGCGGACGGCACCGCGGCCCTTCGATCAGCAGCCCCTGGAAGCTGCGGCGGCAATCTCGGCGTGCCTGGCGGCGTGGCGGGCGGATGACGACTCCGAGTGGAAGGCCGATGCGGCGCGTGCCTTTGCCTGGTTCCTCGGCGACAACGACCTGTCGCTGTCCCTGGTCGACCCGGACACCGGCAGCTGCCGCGACGGCTTGCACCCCGACCGCCTTAACGAGAACCGAGGCGGCGAGTCGGTCGTGTCCTATCTTCTCGGCCTGTCGGAGATTCGCCGGGCCACCCGTCTCAGCGACGGCCGCGCAAAATTCCTGCCGCGCCTGGCCTAGGAGCGTGAATGCCGTGGGCGTCCGATGGATCGGACGCGGTCGACCGCATCTCAACACCAGCCTTCCGATGTGCCGTGTGGAATCCGTTGCAGAGTCTTGGTTTCGCCGAGAGCCGGGATCCCCGCATAGACTCGCGCAACGAGCACATCGGCGGATTTGAGTTCCGCCGAGACCCCGTATGTTTTCCCATCGTCCGGGTTGTAGAACGAACCACCTTCCCAGCGATCAGGGCCTGTCGGCCGCATCCCCGAAATGATCGTCAGGCCGCAGAGTTGCCGCTGCCGCAGCGCCGGCTCCGGATTGTTCTTGTCACGCACCGCCTGATTTTGGGGATCCCGAGCATTCTGCAACCAACGAATCCGGCCACACAGCAATCCGTCGCAGTCGAACATCTGCACTGCCGCCTTTCCGCCGATCAGCCACACGCCCTGCAGGGCGGCCGCCCAGGCTGTAGAGCGCGGAATCGCGAGACAAGCGATCCCCGCGATCAGCAGGGCAGCGCGATACAGCTGACGCGGCGAGCGCAGCCGTACGGAGGCCCTCCTCCTGTCCAGGGTGGGCAAGCAATTCTGACCGTCATTCAGCGCCCGGCGGGATCCACGATCACCGGCCAGCCCGCCATCCTCCAGGATCCACATAAGGCCTCCGAGCCGGGGAGCCTTCGGACAGCTGCCTATATATCCATCATCCGAGCGCGGCTGCTCAATCCTTCAAAACGGATGCTAACACACGTCTTCGGGCTTCCAGGTGATTCGCGATCCGCGTGGGCACCGCAATGGAGACGACGCCGCAAGCTCTTCACCTCGGCGGGGACTGCACGGGTGCGGGCTGAAGGATCGGTCTGATCCGGGTCACCGCCTGGCGGGAGACGTCAGCCATGCCAAGGCCAGCAGCCCGCATGCCGCGGAGGCGGCCGAGGCGCCCAGAATACCCAGTTTGGCCGCGTTGAGCAGGCTGGAATCGAAGGCCAATTCGCCGATGAACAGGGCCATCGTGAAACCGATGCCGGTCAGGAGGGCGCCGGCTGCCAGCACGCTCCAAGACAGCTCGGGCGGGCGCACCGCAAATCGGAGGCCTACGGCCAGACAGCTGAAAGCGACCACGCCGATGGGTTTGCCGAACACGAAACCAGCGAAGATCGCGATTCCGAGGGTTCCGCCAATGTCTTCGGGGGAGATCGCCAGACCGGAATTCGCCAGCGCGAAGAGCGGCATGATCGTGAATGCCACCCAAGGGTGAAGGATGATCTCGAGGCGCTCGATGGGAGAGAGGGCTTCACGGGAAGCGATGCTTGCGCGGCGGAGATCGCGCCGGTCCGTCGTGTCTCCGCTCCAGCGGTTGCCCGGAGGATACGCCACCACACGATTTAGAATAGCGCGCAGGCGGTTGTCGCTCACCCAGCTGCGCGCCGGGGTCATCAGGCCCAGGACAAGGCCCGCGAGCGTAGGGTGGATGCCCGATGCGTCCAGGGCCAGCCAGATCGCTCCGCCGATTGCGAAATAGATCAGGAAGCTCCGGACGCCGAGGCGCGCGATCCCGGCCACGACCGCAAGTCCCAGCCCTGCCACTCCGAGCGCGGTCCAGTCCAAAGCGCCGCCATAGCCGATCGCAATCACCACAATGGCGCCGATGTCATCGAAGATCGCCAGCGACAGGAGAAACAGCCGCAAGCTGTGCGGAACGCGGGATCCAAGGACTGCGAGGCAGCCGATCACGAAGGCGGTATCGGTCGCCATGACGATGCCCCAGCCGTGGGCGCCCTTGCCGCCGCCCTCCAGCAACAGGAAGAGGCCCGCCGGCACGACCATTCCGCCAAGAGCCGCGGCGATGGACAGAGCGGCCATGCGCGGGTTGCGCAATTCTCCCAACACCATCTCGCGCTTCAGTTCGAGGGCGACGACGAAGAAGAACAGCGTCATCAGCCCATCGTTGATCCAGTGCTTCAACGAGCGGGAGAACTCAAAGCCGCCCAGCCGGAAGCCGGCCGGCATGTCCCACACAGTGAGAAACGGCGTCGACCAGGAGGAGTTGGAGAGAACCAGGGCCAGGAGGGCGCAGAGCAGCAAAACGGCACCGGCCGTCGCCTCGATGCGAAGGAACCTCGTGAACGGCTTGGTAAACCGGTCCACCGGTTCCTGTGGAAGCCGCTCAAGGCTGCGGTTCATGGTACGCGGACTTTCCTGATCGGTTCGTGCGGTCGTCCGTCGGTCGAAAATGCAAACTGCAGTTTGCGCGCGGCTTTGCCGCACAAGGTATGAAGCCGTCTGGCAGGGTGACCATCAGGATCAGTTGCCGACCGGCCGATCATTCCATCTCTTGTCGTTGTCGTCATTCGATCTGCAGTTCGAGGTCGGTTCGACAATGCGAGGGCTCGGGCAATGTCGTCATCATCACCGGGAGATCGGAATCTCCAGCCCATCAGGGGTCTCAAGGACAGCAGTGCCGATATCAGCGCATAGGGACTTCATCCGCGCCCTGATCGCCCGGTCCGTCTCGCCCTTTGCCAGACCGAGCGGGGAGGAATGGATATGGACCGGCACCAGCCGAAGCCGGCTGGGCCGATCACCCGCGATGTCCAGGAGAAAGACGAACGACCAGAACGTCCGGCGGAACGGGAACTTCCAGTAGTCGTCGATGAAGTTGCCGGTGTCGTAGAGGATGATGGCGCCGCGATGCCGCTCGACCGCTTGGACGACATGCGCGGAATGGCCGTGGATGATGTCGACGCCGCGCTCGATCGCGGCATGCGCGAACCGTTGGAAGCGCCGGCTCGGCGACAGGCGCATGTTCGGTCCCCAATGCAGCGACAGCAGGACGACGGCCGCGCCGGCGCGCCGCAGCGCATCGACAGAGCGGGCGACCCAATCGAGGCCAGCGGAGTCTTCCTTGAATTCGATGATATTCGTGCCCGGGCGATCGGCCCGGCGCCAAAGGCGCGCATGTTGTCGGTCGCCGCGAGCAGCCCGAGCTTCAATCCGGGCAGATTGAGCATGGCTGGAGCCGCTGCCTCGGCAGCGTTTCGCCCGGCACCTGCATATCGGATGCCGGCGGTGTCGAGGGCGGCCATGGTGTCGAGCAATCCGCGCTCATCGAAATCCAGCATGTGGTTGTTCGCCAGGCAGACGAAGCGGACGGCAGCGCAATCCAGGATGCGGACAGCCTCCGGATCAGCCCGGAAATGGAACATTTTCCAGCTTCGACGCCTGGTGGCAGTCGTGATCGGACTTTCGAGATTGGCCAGCACCGCGTCGGCCCGGCGGAGGGTGGGCAGGACATCGCCCCAGAACCATTCGGGCGGCCGGCGACGCAATTTTCGGCTCACGCCGCGCCCGAGCATCAGATCGCCCAAAAGCGCGAGTGTCGTTGTCCGAGCCATGTTCCCCCACCGCCGACGCACCCGACCGGCGACATCATGATTCGGAGGTCGGGCGAAGGGATCAACGTTGCGGAAACGAGCCGCAGGCGCCGCCTCGGGCTTTGCGAGGATGTGGAGATCGAGCCGGGCTGTCGGGTGCTCGACTGCCGGACAGCGAGAAGCACGCTGCCCGGGGCCGCGCATTCCCGATAAGAGCGGGTGGCGTAGCCGCCTAAGAGCAATACCTCATCCTCGCAGAACCGCTGGGAATGGGCAGCCTCGCGGACAGCGGCGATCATCTCAAGCGATCATCCGCCGCCGCTCATGCTGAACTCAGAACGCCTGCGCCGGCACGTAAACCGTGCGTTGCGGCGCCGTGACGTACGTCGTCGTTCCCGGCTGGGTGGTGACCACAGCGGACGGGACGGTCACCGCGACGGGGGTTGGCATCGGTCGCGTGTTGTTCACGCTGCATCCGGCAACGACAAACAGCGCCGGTGCGATCCACACAATGATCTTTATGGTATCGCGCATTGGGATATCTCCGGGTAGCGACGGCGTGAAATCACTCCGTGCCCATGGCAAATGGGAAAACATGGATTCTTGTTCCCAAGATTATCTGCCCAATCACTTCGACCGATTATTTCTTGATTCTTGTGCGCAATACGGAGGCCAACTGCCGCTTTGGTGAGGCGCCTTCGAAGGGCGTGGGGTCTCGAGGCCGACTGCACGGCAAGCTCTTGATTTCACGTGCTACAGAGGATCGTGACCGCGTCCAATCACACGCAGCGGATCGGAATGAGCAGTTTCCGACCCTACTTCCGCACGTCGCCGCCGGATACAGTCGAATCGGCTCGCAAGATGCTCGCCTGGACGCGAAGGGGAGTGGAGAGTTTCAAGGATGGCGCTGCGGCAGACGAGCCTGACTGAATTCTATCAATCTCGAATGCGTCGTTGCCTGACTCACCGAAAGCTAACCCAAGGAAATTTCTATATTATTCAGAAAGGGTAGTCTATGGCAGAACGTTTGGTTGACGTGTCGAACAGCAGGAAAACTGTTTTACACACCTATCCGATCACGATCGAGGGCACTGACCCTGCTCCGAATGACGGCCAGTACAGAGAGAAGGCACTGGAGGCGGCATCTCGCGCCCAACTGGTACCCGATGCCG
This sequence comes from Inquilinus sp. NPDC058860, assembly GCF_042743185.1. NCBI lineage: Bacteria > Pseudomonadati > Pseudomonadota > Alphaproteobacteria > Rhodospirillales > Rhodospirillaceae > Inquilinus > Inquilinus sp. NPDC058860. Next base: position 27,836 of record NZ_JBHYMS010000039.1, read on the forward strand.
AACTCAAGAGCTTGACCAGTAAGATGCATGTCGATCACGGCGGCGCACTGGCTGCATACGGTGATGACGGCGATGCCCAATCCCAAACGAAACAGGGTCTTGATCAAGCCATACGCGAACGTGCCTACTTTCTGTGGCAGCAGGAGAGCTCGCCGCACGGGCATGCCGTCGAATACTGGGACCGTGCACGTCAACAGCATCTTCGCGAGAGTGCTTACCTCCTCTGGCAGCAAGAGGGCTGTCCGGAAGGTCGGGCCGGCGAATACTGGCACAGGACTTGTGAATTTGAGAACTCCTCCGGAAAGATGGATTAATCTGAACCCGACGAAATGACGCTTGTCATGATGTGAATTGTAGCATCGCCAGCCAGGCGGCATCGGCGACCGTCGGAAAGCCGATGACGGTCAGCGTTCGCAGGTGCGCCACGCCGAACCGCGGGTCGAAGCCGCCGACGAGCGGCGCGTCGGCGAGGAGCGCGTCGAGATGCATCGGCACCTCGGGCACGGCGACCCGTTGCCGCCGGGTCAAGATGCAGGCGTGGAGATAGGAGAGCGTCTCGGCGTCGTCGAGCCAGGCCGCCTCGGGCACGAAGCCCTCGATCAGCTGCAGGATGCGGTCCGTGCGGTCGACGAAGCCGCGCAGCAGCTCCCACGGATCGACGCCGCCGCGGTCGCGGCCCTCGTAGAGTCAGGACTCGATCCGCGAGACCTCCTCGGCCGGCGGCAGCCAGACGGAGGTTATGACGTAGGCGCTCTCGCAATGGCCGCCCGCCTCCTCGAACTGCGCCTTCCGCTCGACGTCGACCGGGGCCGAGACCGGGTCGGGGAAACGGCTCTCCGGATAGCTCTCCGCCGGCTGCCGGCGGGCCTCCCTTCACCTTGCCGATCGGGATGCGGTCGGGGCGCAGGCGGAGCGGGGAGCGGACGAGATCGGATAGCGAGGCACGCCGTCCTCGGTGCGCAGCGCCACCAGGTTGGGTGCGGAGCATTGCAGCTCGCGGGTGTCCTGAATTCACCGTGCTGCGCTTCAACTTCTGCGGCATCGAGCATCGAGACCACGCTCAAAGGCATGCCGCTGGATTCCGCTCCGACGTAGTGGGCATGGCCTATCACTGCAAGCCATCCTCCCGCCACAAGGCCCGTCGATATGAGCAACGCGATTCTACCACCAGCTCAGCTTCAGCGGCTCGGCGGATCTATATCCCCTTCTGAGATGCTCGCCCACTTCCTCTTCTGGCACATCTAAGCGTAAGCAGCGATGATGTCGGCAGAACATGTGCCGTCCATTGACCAGGGTATTGACCCTATCCATGAGGACAATGGCCTGATCTGCAGGGCTATCCCAAACGGAGGTGCGGACCATGGCGGAAGAGCGCCTGCCCAGATTTGCCATCCTCATCGATGCCGACAACACCTCTCCCCGGATCGCCGGGGGGCTGTTCGAGGAGGTCGCCAAGTTCGGCGAGGCGAGCGTCCGGCGGATCTATGGCGACTTCTCGGGCCAGCGTCTGAAATCCTGGGCCGACATACTGCAGAAATACGCGATCGATCCGTACCAGCAGTTCGCCTACACGACGGGGAAGAATGCGTCCGACATCGCTCTCGTGATCGACGCCATGGATCTTCTGCACAGCGGACGGTTCGACGGCTTCTGCCTGGTCTCCTCCGACAGCGACTTCACCCGCCTGGCGTCCCGCCTGCGCGAGCAGGGGGCCGATGTCTACGGCTTCGGCGAGCAGAAGACGCCCGAAAGCTTCCGGCAGGCGTGCCGCAGGTTCATCTACACTGAGAACCTGCTGCCAGAGGCTCAGGTTTCGACGCCCGAGGACGGGCCTGGACCGCTCCAGCCTCCCGGCGCGGCCGTTCCGATCCTGAACAAGGCCATCGCGCAGATGGAGACCGAGGACGGCTGGGTGGGACTGGGCGCCGTGGGGCAGCGCCTCGCCAACATCGCCTCCGACTTCGATCCGCGCACCTACGGCTATCGGAAGCTCAGCGATCTGGTGCGGAAGACCGAAGCATTCGATCTCGATCAGCCGGAGGGCCGGGCGATGCGGATCAGGCCGCGGCCGACACCGCCGTCCAGGAATTCCGCCGCGGCGGCGGCTGGAGCCCGGCGCGGCCGAGGCCGGACATCCAAGCAGTGAGACCATCCGGTCGGCAGACGCCTGCCGCCGGCCGCGTTCCAATTGCCCATCCTAGCGGCTTAAAATCGCCGGTCGCCGTTCACATATCTGCTCGGTCGACCTAGGTTTGTTCGGCCAGCTCTCAATGCGCGTGATCGAGCGCCGAACCCAGCTTTCCGCACCTTTCGAAATTTGAGCGACGCTGCTGTGGAGCGCTGTTTGTCGTCTGCATTGCTCTCGACAATTCTCACGGACACCGCTTGGCGGTTCATGGGGCAGACATGCCAAGCAATCGCGACCCGAAGCCCGTGACGGCACAGTCACGCCTGCCGCTCGACGCCCGCCGATGCGGCGCTGCGTCGGCACCGCGGTCAACGACGCTCCAGCACCAGTGACCAAGGAGCCCGAGTATGTGGATGCCCCTCTGAGCGGGCGAAACACGCTTCGGATGAACTGGCAGTCCATTTATCCCGTTGAGTCACCATTGGGACCATCAACCTGAATGGCGGTGCGCTGCATTTCGCTGCAACGGGATCCGGCTTCCAAGGAGGCCGACATTGACTGAAGAGTGCAAGCCTAGCCGGAACCTGGTCGAGGCCGGGGCGCAGCTACGGGCCGAGGTGGCCCGCTTCCGGACGCCGAGCCTGCCGAGGGCGGTCTGGCAGCTGGCCTCGACACTCGTCGGCTTTGTCGCGGTCTGCACGGCGATGTATGCCAGCTTCGGGGTGTCGTACTGGCTGACGCTCGGGTTGGCCGTGATCGCCGCCGGCTTCACTGTTCGCCTCTTCATCATCCAGCATGATTGCGGGCACTCGTCGTTCTTTGCCTCACGCCGCGCCAACATCGTGCTCGGCCGCCTGTGCGGCCTGATCACCTTCACGCCCTTCGCGAACTGGCGCCGCCAACATGCGGGGCACCACGCCGTCTGGAACAATCTCGACCGGCGGGACAGCGGGGTGGATATCTATTCGACCTGCCTGACCGTCGCGGAATACCAGGCCCTGGCTCCGCGCCGCCGCCTTCTGTATCGGCTGAGCCGCCATCCGGTGGTCACCGGGCTGCTGCTGCCGCCGCTGGTCTTCCTGCTGCTCTACCGGATTCCTTTCGACACGCCGAAGGACTGGCGCCGGGAACGGTTGTCGGTCCATGCCACAAACGCCGGCATCGCCGGTCTCCTTGGCGGCCTCGGGCTGCTCCTGGGGTTCGAACGCGTGCTGCTGGTCCAGCTGCCGATCATGGTGATCGCGTCGATCATCGGCGTCTGGCTGTTCACGGTCCAGCATCGCTTCGAAGAGACGCTGTGGCAGCGGGACGCCGATTGGACGTTCGGCGCAGCCTCGCTGCAGGGGTCATCGTATCTGAAGCTGCCGCGGATCCTGCAGTGGTTCACCGGCAACATCGGCTTCCATCACATCCACCATCTCAACCCGCGCATCCCCAACTACCGCCTGCCGGCCTGCCACGCCGCGATCCAGGAGCTGCACGCCGTGCCGAGCCTGAGCCTGTGGGATGCCCTGCGCGCACCGTTCTTCGCGCTCTGGGACGAGCAGCGGCAGCGGATGGTGGCCTTCCCGAGCAGTCCTCATCAAATGCTGCCCGAGAAACAGAATATGCCCTCAATGGGCAATGAGGGAGCTGCTGGCAACCAGAACAGAATGGGATCGTTGCAACGGTCGTGCGACATCAGGAATCCGTGAATATAGCGGATACACGGATGGCGCTGGCTTGCCGGGCCGGTTCGAGCGGCAGCCTGGAAGGCCGGTGGCCGCAGACCGGAGCGGCGGCGCTCCGAATGGCGCCAACCGCTTCGGGAGCATCTAGGATGTGAATCGGCACCAGGTCGCGACACTCCGAATTGTGGATCGGCGCCAGGTCGCGCCCCTCAATATCATGAAATATCAGGTACTTACCGCGCCGATCGGCGCCGAGACCCCATGCCGATCGACAGCCAGGCCGAACCATAGGCCTTCCGGGTGTTGGCCGACAGCGAGGCTTCGACCAGTGAACGGCGGACCTGATCGTGCTGCGGCGCGAATCTGGTCAGAAGGTCGTGGAAAAGCGTGGTTGCGGGGACATGCAGCCAACGATTCTTGCGACTGATTCAGGGCAGAATCCCACGGCTCGCAGCTTAGCCATTGATCAACGATCGGACGCCCGCTGAAGAATCAGGGGCAGGATGCCTCCGGCCGTCAGAATCTCGATCTCGAGTGACGTCTCGATGGCTGCGACCGCCTCAAAAGCTTCGCATTCCCCAGTCGAACGGATGAGACGGATAGGAATCCGCCCCCGCGGTTGGACCTTGTCAGGCGAAGCATTGATCTCGATCACGTCTCCCGGTATCAGCGCCAGCGCTTCCGGCCGCCGATCGGCCTGCAGCCGCAGCGGTAGGACGCCCATGCCGATCAGGTTGGAGCGGTGGATGCGCTCAAAGCCAAGCGCCAGCACCGCCCGCACGCCGAGCAGCGCCGCGCCCTTGGCCGCCCAGTCCCGCGACGACCCCATGCCGTAGCGCTCGCCCGCCATGATGACGACGCTCTCCCCCTCCTCCGCATAGCGTTCGGCGGCGCGCCACAGGGGCAAGGCCTCGCCCGATCCGGCATGGATCGTCGAGCCGGGGGCGATCCCCGGGGCCAGCAGGTTGCGGACGCTGCGGTTGGTGAACAGGCCGCGCAGCATCACCTGCCAGTTGCCCCGGCGCGCGGCGAAGACGTTGAGGTCGCACCGGTCCTCGCCACGCGCGACCAGATGCTCCGCCGCCTCGCTGTCCGCCGGGATCTGCCCGGCCGGGGAGATGTGGTCGGTGGTGATGTCGTCGCTGAGCACGATAAGGGAATGCGCGCGGTAGCTGCCCAACCGCGTGCCCGTGCCGAAGCCGGCGAAGGGCGGCCGGCGGATATAGGTCGACGCCTCGTCCCAGGGGAAGAGCGGCGTCTCGGGCGCGTCGAGCCGCGCCCAACTCTCGCTTGCCTCGGCCCGGTCGTAGGATGCGGCATAGTCGGCAGGGTCGACGGCGGAGGCGAGGGCCGCGTCGATCTCCTCCCCCGTCGGCCAGAGATCGGCGAGCCGGATCCCGGTGCCGTCGGCGGTGCGGCCGATCGGATCCGCGAGGATGTCCCGGTTCACGTCGCCGGCCAGGGCGAAGGCGACGACCAGCGGCGGCGAGGCCAGGAACCCGGCTTCCAGCTGCGGATGGACCCGACCCGGGAAGTTGCGGTTGCCGGAGAGGACGGCGACCGGGAGGATGCCGCGCCCTTCCATCGCCTGCTCGATCGCGGGCGTGAGCGGCCCGGAATTGCCGATGCAGGTGGTGCAGCCATAGCCGACGATGCCGAAGCCGACGGCTTCGAGATCCTCCAGCAGGCCCGCCCGGCGAAGATAGCGCTCTGCCGTCGGCGATCCCGGCGCCAGCGAGGTCTTCACCCAGGCCGGCGGCATCAGGCCGAAGCCCCGCGCCTTGCGAGCCAGCAGGCCGGCGGCGACGACGAGGCGCGGATCGGAGGTGTTGGTGCAGCTGGTGATCGCAGCGACGGCGACCGCCCCGTCGCCCGGCTCCCCGGCCGTCTGGACGCCGGAACGCCCGGACAGCATCGGGGCCAGAGCCGGGACGGTGCCTCCTGCCGGGATCCGGTCCTGCGGCCGGCGCGGGCCGGCCAGGCTGACCTCGATCTCACGCAAATCGAGCTCGATTACCTCGGTGTAGCGCGGCGTCGCCGCCGGGTCCAACCAGAGGCCCTGGCGCCGGGCATAGTCCTCGACGAGGCGGACCTGGTCCTCCGTCCGGCCGGTGCCGCGCAGATAGCGCAGCGTCTGTTCGTCGATCGGGAAGTAGCCGGAATTGCCGCCGAACTCCGGCGTCATGTTGGCGACCACGGCACGGTCGCCCGCCGACAGTGTCGCGACGCCGGGGCCGAAGAACTCGACGAAGCGGTCGGCGAGGTCGATCCGCCGCAGCCGCTCGGTGACGGTCAACGCCAGGTCGGTGGCCAGCACGCCCGGCCTCAGCCGGCCGGTCAGCCGGACGCCGACGACATCGGGCACCCGCATCATCACCGGCATGCCGAAGAACACGCTTTCGGCCTCCAGCCCGCCGACGCCCCAGGCCAGCACGCCGATGCCGTTGACCATCGGCGTGTGGCTGTCGGTGCCGATCAGGGTGTCGGGCATGGCCCAGGCAACGCCGTCGCGCTCGACAGTGGTCACCACCGTCGCCAGCCGCTCCAGGTTCAGCGTGTGCATGATGCCGGTGCCGGGCGGATGCACGCGGACGCCGGAGAGCGCCTTGGTCGCCCATTTCATGAAGCGGTAGCGCTCGGCGTTGCGGCCGAGCTCGCGCTCCATGTTCCGCCACATTGCGTCGGGCGCGCCGAACACGTCGACGGCGAGAGAATGATCTGTGGAGACATCGACCGGCAGGACCGGATTCAGCCGACGCGGGTCCCCGCCGGCCTCGACCAGGGCCGAACGCATCCCGGCGATGTCGACGAGGGCCGGGCCGCAGGTGGTGTCATGCATAAGCACGCGGCCCGGCAGGAACGGAATCTCCTCATCGCTCCACCCGGTGCCGAGCCAGGCGAGGATCGCCGCCGCCGCGCGCGGTGCATCCTCGCCCGCATGGCGCAGCACGTTCTCCAGCAGGATGCGGTGGATGGTGGGCAACCGGTCGAGATCGGCGCCGGCCGCTTCGCGCAGATCGACGATCCGATAGCGGCGGCCGCCCGAGATCAGCGATGCGGCTGCGGTCATCATGGTCACGCACGGATCTCCCGGATTTCGGCCTGCTCCTCTGGCGTGGTCGCCATGCGGGCAAACCACGTCATCAGGAACGACAGGAACAGGAGGCCGCTGAGGAACAGCAGCCCGCCATAGGCGCTGCCGGTCCAGTCCTTGATGGTGCCGATGGCGTAGGGCCCGGCGAAGCCGCCGAGATTGCCGATCGAGTTGATGGCCGCGATCGAGATCGCCGCGGTCGACCGGGTCAGGAACAGGCCGGGCAGCGACCAGAAGGGCGACTTGAAGGCGTAGATCCCGGCCAGCGCGACCGAGATCAACCCTAGAGCGATGGAGGGCTGAACCACCAGCCCCGTGGCCGCGAGCGCGACGGCGCCGACCAGCAGCGGCAGGGCGGAATGCTTCTGGCGCTCGCCCGTGCGGTCGGAGCTGCGGGACCAGAGAACCATGGCGACGGTCGCGAAGGCATAGGGCACCATCGCGATCAGCCCGATCTCGAAATTGCTCAGCCCCGAGGACAGGCCCTTGATGATCTGCGGCATCCACAGGCCGATGCCGAGATTGCCGACCTGGTAGATGAAGTAGATCACCGACAGGAACAGCACCTTGCCGTTGGTGATCGCGGCCATGACACCGAGATGCTGCACATTCGGCCGCGCCGCGTGGTCCTTCCGCAGCTCACCGACCAGCCATGCCCGCTGCTCGGGCGAGAGCCATTTCGCCTGCTCCGGCCGGTCGGTCATGATGAAATAGTTGGCCACACCGGCGATGATCGCGGGCGCCCCTTCGAGGACCAGCATCCAGCGCCAGCCGCTCAGGCCGAAGCCGGACACGTGGTCCATGATCCAGGTGCTGAGTGGCGCCCCCAGAAGGTAGGAGACCGGGATTGCCGCGGTGAACAGCGCGACGGTGGTGGCCTGCTCCTTGGTCCGGAACCAATAGGTCAGATAGACGATGATGCCCGGGAAGAAGCCGGCTTCCGCAACGCCGAGCAGGAAGCGCAGGACGTAGAGCTGCGTCGCGGTCTGCGCGAAGCCGGTCGCGGCGGCGATGACGCCCCAGGTGATCAGGATCCGCGAGATCCAAAGGCGCGCCCCGAACCGGTTGAGCGCCATGTTGCTCGGCACCTCGAATAGGAAGTAGCCGATGAAGAAGATCCCGGCCGCGAAGCCGAACGCCTCGCTGGTCAGCGCCAGTTCGTGGTTCATCTCGAGGGCGGCGTAACCGATATTGGCGCGGTCCAGATAGGAGATGACGTAGAGCCCGAAGCAGTAAGGGATGATGCGCCAGAAGACCTTGCGCATCGTGGCATTCTCGAGAGCGTCAGTCGCCGCGGCGGCCATGGCCATCCTCCCTGGGTTCCTCGGATGCGAGAGCGGTCAAGTTCACCCGGCCGCTGCGTCGGCCGGTGCCGCATGCCGAACCTACTTTGCATTATATGATATAAAATTCAATATGGGATTCAGGAATCCTGAACGGCCCGGGATCAGCCGAGCTGCGGGCTCTTGATCGCGCTGGCGCCCTCGATATGGATGCGCAGGAAATCGGCAGCCTCCTGCCGCAACCCCTTCTCCAGCAGGGTCAGGATGTGCAGGTGCTCGCGGCACTGCAGCGGCAGCCGTGCCCGGTCGATGGTGATGCGATACTCGATCAGCCGCCGCAGCCGGTTCACCCGCCGCACCGACTCGACGAAGAAGTCGTTGCGGGAGCAGCCGACCAGCATCTCGTGGAAGCCGGAATTGGCGCGAAAGAGATCGTTGCGCGTCGCCCGCTTGTAGCCGCCGTCGAGCAGCCATTGCTGCTCCTCGCGAGCGATGCGGAAGGCCTTCTCGTCGATTGCGAAGCCGGGCAGCAGCAAGGCCTGCGACTCGACCGCCGCCCGGAACTGGTAGCCCTGCTCATAGGCGGCGCGCGAGGTCAGGATCGGCCGGAAGGCCCAGCCGTTGCCGGGCAGGCGCTCGATCCAGCCCTCCTCCGCGATTTTGTTTAGGATTTTGAGAAGGACGCTGCGCGACAATCCGTAGAGCCGCATCAGCTCGCTTTCGCTGATCCGGTCGGGCAGCTTGCCGGCCAGCCGGTCCTCGGCGATGGCGAAATAGCGCTCGTCCTCCGGCTCATCCTTCCGTAGATCGCCGAGATCCTCTTCGTGCTCCAGCTCCTGCGCGCCCTTCACCAGAAAGTAGCCGCGGTTGGGTTCGGAGCGGACGATCCCCATCCCTTCGAGCACCCGAAGTGCGGCGTTCACCGGCGCCCGCGAGACACGGAAGGCGTCGGCCAACGCCTGGCCGGGCAGGTGCTGGTCAGGCTGCAAATTGTGCTCACGAATATGGCCGATGATCCGGGCCGTCATCTGGGGCGAGAGGCTGGGCCTGGCCATTCCTGCAAACCTCGATCGAACGCCGCCCCGTCAATGGGCAAGGTCTGGCGATGCTTCGCACAGCCCCGCCGGCCGGGCAATTGCCAGCATCGGATAATTGTGGTTCTTTGATATAAAATTCAATCCTGAGCGATGCCGAAACCGATGACCGATCCGCAATCCTATCTCACCTATGTCGGGGCCCGCACGTCGAGGGAGCGCTATGCCCGCGGCAACGGGCTGAACGTCTACCGCGTCGACGCGGAAACGGGCGCCTGGACGCATCTCCAGCTCGTGCCCGACTTGGTGAACCCGTCCTTCCTCGCCTTCGATCGGACACAGCGCTTCCTCTACACGGTCCACGGCGACTCGACCGAGATCAGCGCCTTCGCGATCGACCCGGAGACCGGCGAGCTCCGCTTCGTCAACCGGCAGAGCACCGAAGGCAAGAACCCGGTGCATCTGGCGGTCGATCCCACCAACCGCTTCGTCGTCGTGGCCAACCACGTCACCTCGACAATCGCTCTCCTGCCACGCCACGACGACGGATCGCTCGGCGCCGCCGTCGACCTGGTGACGCTCGAAGGCAGGATCGGCCCGCACCGGGTCGAGCAGCCCTTCGCCAAGCCGCACCAGGTCGAGTTCGATCCGTCCGGCCGATTCATCGTGGTGCCGGACAAGGGGCTGGATCGCCTCTTCACCTACCGGATCGATCCGGAGACGGCGAAGCTCCTGCCGGCCGCGCCGCAGGTGAAGGCACGCGAGGGGGCGGGTCCGCGCCACGTCGCCTTCCACCCGCAGGGCCCTTGGGCCTATGTGATCAACGAGCTCGATTCCACCGTCACCGCCTACCGCTTCGACCGCGGGACGGGCGCGCTGCAGCCCTTTCAGCTCCTCTCCGCCCTGCCCGACAGCTTCGCCGGCAACAGCCGCGCCTCGGAGATCGCGGTCTCGGCGGACGGCCGCTTCCTCTTCGTCTCGAACCGCGGCCACGACAGCATCGCGGTCTTTGCCGTCGAGGCGGCGAGCGGTCGGCTCTCGCCCAAGGCCTGGCAGGCCAGCGAAGGGCGGACGCCGCGCTTCTTCGCCCTCGATCCGGCGCAGCGCTTTCTCCACGTCGCCAACGAGGACAGCGACACGATCGTCACGTTCCGTTTCGATGCGGCCTCCGGAGAGGTCAGGCCGACCGGGCAGTCCCAGCGCGTCGGCAGTCCTGTCTGCATTGTGTTCAAGCCTGTGGCGTGAGGCCGTTCAGCGTCACGCCGTCTTCGGAAAGCCGTAGAGCGTCACGGGATTGCCGACGAGGATGCGGTGCCAGATCTCATCCGACCCGGCCCATTCCGCGGCGAGGTCTAAGAGGAGCGCGTCGTCGGGGGTGCCGTAGGCACCCTTCGACGGATGGGGCCAATCAGACCCCCACAGGACACGCTCCGGCGCCGCCTCGATGTACGCCCGGGCGACCTGGCCGACATCGGAATAGCTCGGCGGGCCAATCTTCGTGTCCTGGTACAGGCTCGAGATCTTGACCCAGGCCCTGCCCTCTCCGAGCAGCCGGTTGATGACGGCGAAGGCCGGGTGCTTCATGCCGTCCGGCTGAGGGATCCGCCCGAGATGGTCGAAGACGACGGGCACGGGCAGGCGCCCGAACAGCGTCGCGTTCTCGGCGATGCCATCTGCCGCCATGTGAACCTGGACATGCCATCCGAAATCGGCGATGCGCCGGGCCAGCGGCTCGATCATTTCGACTGTGGTCGCGCCGGCCCGCGCGATGTTGAAGCGGATGCCGCGAACGCCGCGGTCGTTCAGCCGCTTCAGCTCGGCGTCGGTGACAGAGGTGTCGACCACGGCGACCCCGCGCACCGTGTCGCCGAGCTGGGCCATGGCGTCGAGCGTGCAGGAATTGTCGGTGCCATAGGTGGACGGCGTCACGATAATGCCGCGCTCGACACCCAGTCGCTGCCGCAGCCGCAGATACTCGGAGGCCAAGGCATCCGGCGGCTTGAGGCTGGCATTCGGGGCCGCCGAGAAGCGCGCGTTGTAGATGTGGAAATGGCAATCGCAGGCGTGGGCCGGCGCCTTGTGCTTCGGATGCTCCGTGCCGGCCGTGTAGGGGATCGGCTCCTCTCCGGCGGCAGCCTGTACGGAGAGAGCACTGGAGAAAACGAGGCCCGCCGCGGTCCCCTGAAGCAATCCCCGGCGGCTGATCCAAGAGGCGCCGATCCTGGCCATGGTGATGTCCTCCATGCGTTTCGGATGGTTTATTGGTCGATCCCGCAGAGGCTCAGACGAGCTTCTCGGCCGAGACGAGGACGCCGTCGGAATCGCAATAAGCGTGGTCCCCCGGCCGGAACTCGACCTCGCCGAAGCTGACCGGCACGTCCCGCCTGCCGACGCCGTCCTTGGTGCTCTTCTTCGGGGATGTCCCGAGACAGAAGACGCCGACGTCCATGACATCGATCTCGGCGGAATCGCGGATCGCCCCGTTGATGACGATCCCGGACCAGCCGCTGGATTGAAGAATCGCGGCGATCTGATCCCCGAGCAGCGCCAATCGTGTGGAGGCGCCGCCGTCCACGACCATCACCCGGCCGTCGCCCGGCTCCTGCAGCATGGACTTGAGAAGCGCGTTGTCCTCGAAGCACTTGACCGTCGCGATCGGTCCCCAGAACGAGCGCCTGCGCCCGAACATCCGGAACGGCAGGTGGCAGAAGCGGACCTGTCCGTCATGCGCGTCGACGAGGTCGGCTGTTTTCATGATCGATTCCTTCAGGTGATCTCAGGAGCCGCCGAACACACGGGTGAGTTCGTTGACCTGATCGACGGAAAGCATGCGGGTGGGCAGCCCCCGTAGCGAGACGAGGAGCTTGGCCGTCTCCTCCAACTCTTCCGCGGCGTAGACCGCGGCGTGGAGATCCCTGGCCGAAACGACCGGCCCGTGATTGGCAAGGAGGACGGCGGCATAGCGTCCCTCCAGAGCGCGGATGAGATCTCCGGCCCGAGGATCGCCGGGGCGTGCATACGGCACCAGCCGCACCTTTCCTACGCGCATCACGACATAGGGTGTCAGTGGCGGGATGCAGTCCTCCGGGTCGGTGTCGGCAAGACACGACAGCGCCGTCGCGAAGGTGGAGTGGAGATGGACGACAGCGCCGGTCTCGGGCCGCGTCTTGTAGAAGGCGCGGTGCAGGAAGATCTCCTTGGATGGCGCATCACCGAAGATATGCCGACCATCCCGATCGAGCTTCGAGATCCGAGCGGGATCGAGGAAACCAAGGCAGGAATTGGTCGGGGTGATCAGCAAACCATCGTCCACCGCCGCGCTGATGTTCCCGGCCGAGCCGACCGAAAAGCCGCGCTCGAACAGCGAGCGAGACAGACGCGCAATATCGTCCCGAAGCCGCGTCTCTGTCATGCGTCCCCCGCAAGCGTGCGCAGCGCCTTCGCGAAGAAATCGGGCGCGCCGAAATTCCCGGATTTGAGCGCGAGCGCCAGAGGCTCCGGTCCCTCGCTCACCAGCACCGGCACGCCGGGATCGATCTCCGGCCCGATGGTCAGCGCGTCGAGGCCGAGGGCGGAGACCACGGCGCCCGAGGTCTCACCGCCGGCCACCACGAGTCGACGGATGCCGCCGGCGACCAGCGCCCGGGCCGTTTCCGCGAACAGGCCATCGAGCGCGGCGGCCACCCGCTCGCGGCCGTGCCGGCGCTGCACCGCGGCTACCTCTTCCGGCGACCCGGAAGAGGCGACGAGCGGGGCTTCGCCCCGATGCGCGAAGATGAACCCCGCCAGGTCGGCGGCCGTGATGCTGCCTTCCAGGACTCGGTCAGGCACGATGGTCAGCATGGGATGGGTCCGAGAGTGGACCTCGATCTGCTGCCGGGTGGCACCCGAGCAGCTGCCGGCCAGAAGCGCTTCCGGACCCGAAATGCCGGCGAAGGACGCCGCGCCGCCCGAGGCCAAGCCCTGATCCAGGAAATTCGCCGGCAGCCCGAGGGCGATGCCCGATCCGCCGGTGAGAAGCAGCGCATCACGGCAGGCACGGCCGATCGTGACCAGATCCTCGTCGGTCAGGGCGTCGACGATGACCAGCCCCTCTCCCCGAGCAGCGGCCTGGGCGAGCGCCGCCCGCAACGCATCCGCGCCGCTCCTGACAGTCGACCAGGGCACGAAGCCGACCGCGCCGGCGCATTGACGCTGCAGCCAGCACCGGAGGTCCGGATCCGTCATCGGGTTGAGCGGATGGTTTTCGAGCCCGGATTCGTTGAGCAGCCGGTCGCCGACGAAGAGGTGGCCCTGATAGACGGTCCGGCCGACGGTCGGGAAAGCCGGGCAGGCGACGACGCCCTTGGCTCCGAGCGCATGGGCCAGCGCCTCGCCCACCGGGCCGATATTGCCGGCCGGGGTGGAATCGAAGGTCGAGCAGTATTTGAACAGGATCTGCCGGCAGCCCTGCCCCTTCAGCCAGGCGAGCGCCTGCAGCGACAGGGCGACCGCCTCCGCGGCCGGGATGGACCGGCTCTTCAGGGAAATCACCCCGGCCTCGACGGCCTCCAGTGCCGGGCGGTCCGGCACGCCGAGATACTGCGTGGTGCGCAGCCCGCCCTGCCCCGGCAGCCCCTTCGCCAGCGTATTGGCGATGTCACTCGCCCCCGTGAAGTCGTCGGCGATCACGCCCAGAAGCATCGATTGGGTCCTCTCAGGATCCGGTGATTAGCCGGCGCAGCTTGGCCACGGCGGCGTCGGGGCTGGTCAGGACAGGGATGTCGATGACGCGGCGAACCGCATCGGCCGCCCGGGCCGTCGAAAAATGCGCCAGCACGATCGTGTCGAAACCGACGAGTCCGCAGGCCGCCTCAGCGACGAGCCGGTTGTGGGTGTCGGCGTCGCCGGCTCTCAGCGCCGTCATTGCGGCTTCTGCGACGATACTGGTCAGCGTGGCATTGGCTCCGAGGCGCTGCGCCTCCTCCGCGAACTCGGCCTCCATGCTGGCCCGGGCCGGCGGAAAGGTGACGATCATCGCCGCGTTCTGCCCCTTCCCGATCGCCGCCTCGAACATCGCCTCATTCGGCTTCAGCACCGGGACATCCAGCAGGCTTGCGGCCGTTTCGATTGCGCTGCCGAACGCGGAGCAGGTGAACAGAACCCCGTCGGAGCCGATCCTCCGGGCGTAGCTTGCAAGCTCGACGATCCTCTCCGTGAGCGTCGGCGAGATCTCTTCGGCCTCGGCGCGGTCGGGGGTCAGACTGTCATCGAGAATGTTCACCGGTCGAGCCTCCGGCCAGCCGGCGGCGAGGGCATCGCGGATCGGATCCACCGCCACCGGGGTGGCATGGATGAGAGCGATGCGGGGATGCGCCGGCATCGCGTCACCCCTGCGGATTGCCGGGGAACACCCACACGCTCTCCGGCGGGAACTCGCACCAGACCGCCCCCGGGGGCAGCGGCTTGGTTCCGTGCGCCTTCGCGCTGAAATCGCCGCGGCGGATCCGGTACTCCCAGCGGTCGCCCAGATAGAGGCTGTCGTCCAGCTTCATCTCGATGCGGTTGGGACCGGGCGCGTCCGAAACCGAGATGCGTTCGACCCGGATCACCGCCTGGGCTGCCGCGGCCTGGGCGAGCCCCTGGCGGTCCTTCACGACGCCTTCCAGCGACCAGCCCTCGCCCCCGATCACCGCCCGATCTCCAGCCAGCTGTGCGAGCGTGCCGCGGGCGACGTTGTTCGCACCTAGGAAGTCCGCCGCGTAGAAGCTGTTGGGGTTCGAGTAGATCTCGCGGGGGCTGCCCTCCTGCACGATCCGCCCGTCCTTGAGCAGCAGGATGTGATCGGCCGCGGCCAGCGCCTCAGTCTGATCGTGGGTCACGAGAATGGCGCAGATCTCGAGGTCGAGGATGAGCTTGCGGATCCAGTACCGCGCCTCTTCGCGCAGCTTGGCGTCGAGGTTCGACAGCGGCTCATCCAGCAACAGCACGCGCGGCTCATAGACCAAGGCCCGGCAGATGGCGACGCGCTGCTGCTGGCCGCCGGAGAGCTGGTCGGGATAACGGTCGGCCAGGTGGCCGAGCCCCATCCGATCGAGGATCGTCTGGACCTTCGCTCCCGCCTCCGCGGAGCCGACACCCCGTAGCTTCAGCCCGTACCCGACATTCTCCTTGACGGTGCGGTGCGGCCACAAGGCGTAGGACTGGAAGACGAGGCCGATGTTGCGCTGTTCGGGCGCCAGGGCCGTCTTCCGCTCGCTGTCGAGGGCGACCTTGTCGCCGATCTTGATGTAGCCGATCTCGGGCTGCTCCAGCCCGGCGACGCAGCGCAGGAGCGTGGTCTTGCCACTGCCCGAGGCGCCCAGCAGGGCCACGATCGCGCCCTTCTTCGCCGTGAACGACGCGCCCTTGAGGATCTGAAGCCCGCCCAGCCATTTCTGGACGTTGTTGACGACGAGTTCAGTCATGGACCTTGGCTCCCAGGCGCAGCGCGAGGGTGAGACCGCCCGCGGTCAGGACGATGCTGATGAAGGCGAGTGCGGCGATGGTGTCCATGGCGCCGGTCTGCAGCAGCGACACCATGAGCGAGCCGATCACCTCGGTACCGGCGCTCATCAGATAGACGCCGGTGGCGTATTCGCGCAGGAAGATGATCATGATCAGCGCCCAGGCCCCGACGAGGCCGGGTCGCACAATCGGGATGACGATGTCGCGCCAGGTGCGCCCGATGGTGGCGCCGGTCGTCCGCGCCGCCTCCTCCAGCTCCGGCCCGACCTGGATCAGGGTGCCCTGGAGCAGGCGCAGCCCGTAGGAGAGGCCGACCACGACATAGGCGACGAACAGGCTGACCAGCGTCGGGCGGAGCGGCGTGAGCAGCGGCACGAACAGGAAGACCCAGAAGAAGGCGAGGCCGATGACGAGCCCCGGCAGTGCCCGCGGCAGCAGCACCATGTAGTCGAGAACCGTATTCGACAGGCCGGGGTTGCGATGCCCCGCGAGGCCGACGAGCAGGTAGATCACGACCGCGACCGCCCCGCCCACGACCGAGAGCGCGATGGTGTTGAGGATGCCGCGGAGCAGGCTGGGCACGGAGAGCAGATTGTGGAAATTCGCCAGGGTAAAGTGGTCGAGCAGATCGACCCCCTGCCCCCAAGCGTCAACGAAGGCCCTGAGCGCAATGCCGCCGACCGGCAGAACCACCGAGACGAAGAGCCAAAGCGCGATCAGGGACAGCGCGACGGCCTGGCCCCCGCGCCCGAGCTTCAGCGGCGTCGAGCGGCCGCCCTTGCCGCCAAGAGCCGCGTAGCGGCGGCTGTGGCGCAGGATGCGCCGCTGGAAATAGACCAGCGGCAGGGTGACCAGCACCAGCACCATCGCCACGACGGCCATGAGCTGGTAGGTCGGCACCCCGAACAGCGTGGTCAGCTTGTAGATGTAGGTCGTCAGCACCGTGATCCCGTTCGGATCACCGAGCACTAGTGGAATGCCGAAGGTCTCGAATCCGAGCAGCAGGTTGAGGGCGGCGCTGAAGATCAGCGCGGGCAGCACCATCGGCAAGGTGACGTCGACCGAGACGCGCCAGATGTTGGCGCCGGTGGTCCGGGCGGCCTCCTCCAAGTCGGACGGCAGGTTGCGCATCGCCGAGGAGACGTAGAGATAGACATGCGGCACATGGCTGAGGCCGGCGATGATGATCAGTCCGCCCAGCGAATAGAGGTTCCACGGCACGAAGCCGAAGGTGTCGCGGAAAAAGATCGAGACGAAGCCCGAGGGGCCGACCGAGACGGTGTAGCCGAACGCCAGCACGATCGAGGAAATGAACATCGGCATCAGAACCAAGATTTCGAGCAGCTTCCGGGCCCTGATGTCGGTGCGGGTGAGCAGGAACGCGAGCATCCCCCCGAGCGGGACCGCGACGGCGACCATGCCGAGCGCGAAGACGACCGTCGTCCAGAGCGCCTGATAGAAGGACGGATCAGTCAGGACGTAGCGATATGCGTCGAGGCCGAGCTTGGCCCGCGGGCTGAAGAACGGGGCGTCGAGGAAGCTCTGATAGACAATCAACCCGACCGGCGCGAGGACAGCCACCGCCAGCGCCGCGATGGCTCCGATCCGGAAGGGGGCTGCATCGAGCCTCCGCCGGAGGCGGGGGGCCGGCCGGGCGGCGGGTCCCGCCCAGGCCTCGTTTGCGATCAGCGCGGCTTTTTCGATGTGCGTTGCCATGGTCACCACGATCGAGAGGGTGGAGTGCGCTGCACATCGGTCGATGCGCAGCTCCGTCCGTTCGAGGCCGTCAGGAGCCGGCGAGCGCGGCCTTCCACCTGTTCAGGAAGTCGACGCGGTTCTGCGGCTTCATGAATTCGAGAAGCCCTTCGTCGAGCCCAATCGGCTTCAGGTTGCCGCCCACGCGCTCGTTCAGCGTCGCCAGGTTGAACCCCTTGTCGACATCCGTGCGAACCGAGGGCAGGCCGCTCGCGGCCAGCGCGTTCTGGCCCTCGCGCGACAGCAGGAAGTCGAGGAAAAGCTTCGCGGCGTTCGGGTGCGGTGCGTCCTTGGCGATGGTCGCGACCCGGGAGAAGGCGGCCGTGTAGTCGGTGCCGAAGGCGACGCCGAGATTAGGGCTCTGCTTGACCCAGTCGAGCGCATAGGAACCGATGATGTTGAAGGCCAGCACATTCTCGCCGGAGACGACCGTCTCCTTCATCGATCCGGAACTCGAATAGGTGCGCCCGCCGATCACGCCGAAAGCCTTGGCGAGGTCCCAAAAGGTTGTGGTGGCGCGGGCGTCGTTGGTGTGGTGCAGGAACCCAGAGCCGCTCTTCTCCGGATCGAAGCTCGCGATCCTGCCCTGCAGTTTGTCCTTGTTGTCGATCAGGAACTGGATAAGGTCGGCCCGGGTCTTCGGGACGCTGCTCTCGGCCAGCGCCTTGGTGTTGTAGATCATCCCGATCGGCTCGACCGTCGTCGAATAGAGCGTATCCTTGTACTTTGCCCAGTCCGGCAGTGATTTGGCTTCCGGCGAAGCATAGCTGTCGGTATAGCCGTCGGCCGCGAGCATCATCTGGAGATCCATGGCGGAGCTCCACACAATATCGGCTCCAACCTGGCCCGCAGCCGCTTCCGAGATCACGCGATTATAGGTGCCGTTCGTCCCGAGATCGTTGTATTCGATCTTGATGCTGGGATATCTCGCCGTGAAGGCATCGAGCAGTGCCTGGGCCTGAGCGCCGTCGGTCGACGTGTAGATCGAAACCGCACCCTCCGACTTGGCGGCTTCGATCATCGCGCCGTAATCGGACGGATATCCTGCCGGAACGTCCTGGGCGCGGGCGGCGCCGAAGCCGATGACCAAAGCGGCGGCGGCGCAGAGCGCCCCCTTGCGTGATGGGATGATAAACATCCTCTCCTCCCTTGGTGAGCCCCGCCTGTCGGCGTCGGGCTCGTTTTCTGATCGGACGACGATCGGAGGCCGTTGGCTACAATCGACTTTTTAGAGATTTAAAGCCAATCGAGCCGTCGCCATCGACCGATGCACGGCAATCACGCGGCCGACGTCGCCGGCTGCGCCTTGCGAATGGCCTTCGCGACGCGCTCTCCGAACGCATCGGTGTTCAACGAGCCGCCAAGATCGCGGGTCCGCGAGGCCGGATCCGCCAGGATTTCGTCGACGGCGCGCTCGATCTCGGCACCGGCGGCTTCCAGGGCCGGGAGCTTGCGCTGCTCGCCCAGCCAGCTCAGCATCATCGCCGCTGAGAGGATCAGCGAGGTTGGATTGGCCCTGTTTTGGCCCTGGATGTCGGGAGCCGAGCCGTGCTGCGCCTGGGCGCAGACGAGTCCGGCCTCGGCATTGGCGTTGATCGATCCGGCAAGACCGAGGCTGCCCGACAGCTCGCTGGCCAGGTCCGACAGGATGTCGGAATAGAAATTGGTCGAGACGATCACGTCGTAGCGCGACGGATCGCGCACCAGATGCGCCGCCATCGCGTCGATGATCACGTCGTCGAGCTCGACCTCCGGGAATTCCTTGTGGACCTGGCGGACCTTCTCCAGGAAGAAGCCGTCGGTGATGATGAAGTTGTTGGCCTTGTGGACCGCCGTCACCTTGCGACGGCGCTTCATCGCCATCACGAACGCGGCACGGGCGATGCGCTCACAGGCATGGGCGGTGAGCTTGCGGACGGACAGGGCGACGTCCGGCGTCGGCATGAATTCGCCGATCCCCTTGTACATGTTGCGGTCCGGATAGAACCCCTCCGTCGCCTCGCGCATGATCACGAGGTCCATGTTCTTGGCGCCGCGATCGAGGAACAGACGTGACCGGGCTGGCCGCACATTGGCATAGAGATCGAGCTGCACGCGGAATCCGGCGGACACATTCCGCCCGCCCTGATCGCGCGGCGGATAGTCCATGTGCGACTGCGGCCCGAGGATGATGCCGTCGTATCCGCGCGCCTTCTCGAGCGTCTCGTCGCGGAGCGTCGTGCCGTGCTTCTGCAGGCTGGCGAAGCCGACATCGTCGTAGTCGAAGGACAAGCCAAGACCGAAAGCTCGGTCGGCTGCCTCAAGCGCGGCGATCGTCGCCGCCGTGATCTCCGGACCGATGCCGTCCCCGGGCAACACAATGATTCGCATATGGTTCTCCTCCCGACGGCCGACCGCTCCCCGAGCGGGCGGCTGGATCTCATGAGAGGAGTATTGGCTTTTTGAACCTATAAATGCAATAGGCTAATTTCCTAGTCGCCGGCGGCGACCGGTTCCAAGGCGGAGGCGAGGACCACTGGGGACTTCCGGGCGAGCGCACCGCCCAGATGCCGCCGCATCAGATAGGACGCCTCGACCACGTCGCCCTGCTCCAACCGCTCCAGTATCTCGAGGTGCTCGCCGCACTGCACCCGCAGGCGCTGGCGATCGACCCGCGCCCGGTATTCCAGCAGCCGGCGCATCCGGTTCGCCTGCACCAGCGCGCGATGGAAGAACGGGTTGCCGGACAGCTTTATGATCTCCTCGTGGAACAGGGAGCCATTGTGCAGGAGACGCTCCGCCGGCAAGGTCGCGATGTCCGAGGCCAGCATGCTTTCCTGGATCCTGCGCTGCTCCGCCAGCACCTGCCGGTCGATCCGGAAGGTGGGTTCGAGCATTGCGGCCGGCTCGATCAGCATGCGGAAGCGGTAGATCTGCTCGAACGCCTCCGGCGTCTTCGCGACAGGAAGGAATCGCCAGCCGTAACCGGGCTTTCGCTCCGCCCATCCCTCGCGCACAGCGCGCATGAGGAGGTCAGTGAGCTGCGTCTTGGTCAGGCGGTATCGGTCACGCAGGAACTGCTCGGTCACCTCGGCCTGGATCCGGTCCGCCAGCCAGTCATCCGCGAGCCGCTGGTATTCATCCGCCTCGTCGGGCAATTCGACCCTGTCGTCCGTTTCGCCTGAGGCATCCGGCAGCGGCCGGACGAAGAAGCCGCGGTTGGTTTGTTGCTCGAGGACCAGTTGATCGGCGAGAACCTGCATGGCCTCACGCACCGGCGACCGCGACACGCCGAACTGGTCGGCCAGGCGTTGGGTGCTGAGATGGTCGCCGACCGAGATGCGGCCGCTGCGAATCAGTTCCCGGATTTCGCCGGCGATGCGGAGGGCAAGAGGGCTGGAGGGCATGTCGGACACTCATACGTTCGAAGGTCACCACGATGGCTGCGTGGCGGTCGCCGGAGCAAGCGCCTCACGCTCTCCATCCCACGCCTTCACCGCAGTGGCGATCCGATTCTGCTTTTGTTGATGCTCTAATGCAATCGGCCATCGAACCGCCTGGCACAGCCACCAACATGCCCGCCAAGGCTCAGGGAAATCAGGTGGTCACAAGCTCCCGCCATGACTGCGGAGGGCATATCATCGAAGGATTGCATTTTTGAATATATAAAGCCTATTCTGGTCACTTGAAAGCTCCGCAGAAGGCTTTGGCGAACCGAGGGAGACAGCCCATGGGTCGGGTACCGCGTTGGCTACGGCCGCTTTACGTGCAGGTTCTGATCGGGGCCGTGGCGGGCATTCTGCTCGGCCACTTCGCACCGGCTTGGGGCATGGACGCCAAGCCGCTCGGCGATCTGTTTATCCGGCTCCTCAAGATGATGGTCGCGCCGGTCATATTCACGATCATCGTACTCGGCATCGCGCGCATGGCGGACGTCAAGGCGCTCGGCCGCGTCGGGCTGAGAACGGTCGTGTATTTCGAGATCGTCACCACCGCCGCCCTCGCGATCGGACTGGCCGTCGGCCATATCGTACAGCCGGGCGCCGGGATGAACGTGGATCCGGCGACGCTCGACGCATCGGCGATTAGCGGCTTCGCCAAGACCGCCGCGTCCCAGTCGCTGGCCGACTTCTTCCTCCACATCGTGCCGGACACCTTCGTCGACGCCTTCGTGAAGGGCGAGATCCTGCCGGTCGTGTTCCTGGCCGTGCTCTGCGGCTGCGCGCTCGCCCATGCCGGCAGCCGCGTCCAGGCGCTGACGGCTGTCGTCGAACAGGTCTCCGACATGCTCTACAGGATCGTCGGCTACCTCATGTATCTCGCGCCGATCGGGGCCTTCGGCGCCATGGCCTTCACGATCGGCCGATACGGCGCTGGAAGCCTGCTTCCGTACCTCAAGCTGATGGTCGCCTTCTACGCGACCTGCTTCCTGTTCGTGTTCGGCGTTCTCGGGCTGGTGTCCCGCTGGGCCGGCATCGGGATCTGGCGCCTCGTCGTCTATCTCAGGGACGAGATCGTCATCACCCTGGGCGCCGGCAGCACCGAGCCGGCGCTGCCGCGGCTGCTGCAGAAACTGGAAGCGCTCGGCTGCGACAGGAGCATCGTCGGCCTCGTCGTGCCGACCGGCTATGCCTTCAACATCGACGGGGTCTGCATCTATCTGACGATGGCGCTGATCTTCCTGGCCCAGGCGCTCGGCATCGACCTCACCCTGGGCCAGCAGTTGGTCATTCTCCTGGTCGGCTCCTTCACCTCTAAGGGAATGAGCGGGGTTCCGGGTGGCGGCTTCGTCGCGCTGGCCGCCACTTTGAGCAGCGTCGGCACGGTCCCGGTGGCGGCCATCGCGCTGCTGCTGGGAATCGATCGCTTCATGGGCGAGGCACGCGCCGTCACGTCGTTCATCGGCAACGCAGTCGCGGCGGTGTTCGTCGCTAAATGGGAGGGCAAGCTCGACCTCCAAAAGGCACGGGCCGTTCTTCAAGGAACCGCTTGTGATCCTGCGCTCACGCCTGAGTTGAGCCCCGGGTCGGTCGGAACACATCAGGCTCCTGCGGCGACGACGTACGGCAACCGCTGATTGATCGGACCGAGAACGGCAGCAGCAAAGGAATCCACGATGACCATCCAACAGAGACCAGTGGTTCTACGCCCCTCCGAGATTCCAGCGCGTCAGCGCGGGGGCGGAGCCAAGACGATCCCGCTCGTCACCCGCAAGGCGGGTTCGACCAGCTTCATCAACGGCATCACGGTCTTCGACCCCGGCGCCGCCATTCCGTTGCACAAGCACAACTGCGAAGAGAGCGTGATGCTGCTCGAAGGTGACGCCGTCGCCGAGATCGACGGCGTCGAATATCCGATCCGGCCGGGTGATGTCACCTTCATCCCGGCCAACGTCCCTCACCGGTTCCGCAACGTCTCCGATAGCCGAGTGATGAAAATTCTTTGGATCTACGCCTCGCTCAATGCCACGCGCACGCTAATCGAGACCGGCGAGACGCGCACCATTGACGATGAGCACGCGGCCCGTATGGCGTCTTGAGTCAGCAAGCTTTGACAAGCCTGCGACGTCGTTTCTCTGAGATCCGTGGGGAGTGTGATTTCTCTCCAGGTCTTCTAGAGATATTCAGGTGTGAATTAGAATGATGGCCCCGGATCTGCAAGCACTTAGATATGCCATCACGGCGGCTGAGCATTTGAGTTTTCGGCGCGCCGCCGAGGCCATGGGTATTCGCCAATCGGCAATTAGCCGGCGAGTCCGGAGACTCGAAGAGATGATCGGAACCTCTCTCTTCGAGCGGCATCCGCGGGGTCTACGGCTGACCCATGCTGGCCTGACCTTCGTCCGCGATGCACGCTATGTTCTGATGCTCCTTGAGCAGGCCGTTAGTCAGGCGGACCGCAGCGGGAGAGCAGAAGCCGGGCTGCTGACCCTCGGCTTCTTTCCTTCGCTAGTTTCAGGAAGGCTGCGCGATACGCTTGAGCAGTTCCGCCGCAATTACCCAGCAATCCTGGTAGAGACGGTTGAGGGAAGCCCCGTCGATCAACTCCAATGGTTGCGAGCTCGGCGCATCGATGCAGGTGTGCTCGCCGGCGGCTATGAAGCGTCCGACCTGGAGCGCCTCCCGTTGTGGGAGGAGCGGATTTTCGTCGCCCTTCCGCAGGGCCACCAGTTGGCCGCCGCGCTTTCGCTGGAATGGCAAGACCTCCGACGCGAGCAGTGGCTCGTCCGGGCTTTCGAGAGCGGCTCCATCGTATACAACTTCCTGATCGGCAGGATTGCGGCAGACGGATACCTTCCTAGTACGTCAATGCACCTCACGTCGCGGGAGAATATTCTCGGCCTGGTCAGCGCCGGGTATGGCATCACCATCGTTCCGGAGACGCTGACCGCGACGCCATATCCTGGCATCGTGTTCCGTCCGATAATGGGGGACGGTGCGCTGCTGCCGATCTCGGCAGCCTGGATCGCCGCGAACGACAACCCCGCCCTGCGCCGATTCATCCGCTTGCTTCGTCAGATTCGTGCTGAACGCCAGCCGTAGTGCGCGCCGGCTCGCCGGCGGCTCGCGGCGGCCGCTTCGTCTTCGTGAACCCCCGGTCGGTGGCCATGAACCGCGCCAGCATCGGCGCGACCAGTCGGACCGGCTCGACGGTGTGCCCAGTCTCACCGCCGAGCACCTCGGCATACGCGACGAGGTCGCGATGCACCGCCGCCGGCAGCTCGATGGTGAGCTTGACCGGCCGGTCGTCCGGGATCGCCCCGAGCTTGAGTTTCGCCATGGCCTCCTCACTCTCTAAACGGCTCGAGCACGAGGTCGCGGCTGACCATCACCCGTATAGGGAAGCCCTGGCGGATGGTGATGGTCGGCGGGATATCGAGGTTCCGCCGCACGACCTCCTGGCCGACGTCGTTCAACGTGTCACTGCCGGCGCGCCGTAGAGCCTGCAGGATCTCGCTTTCGTCGTCGCCGGCGCCGAGCTCCGTGCCGACGCCGAGGATCGAGGACAAGGCCGCGGCGGCGAAGAGCCGGCCCCAGTGGTGGTCGATCTCATCCTCGAGCCCGGCATGGCCTTCCGTGTCCGCGCTGGGCAGCCGCTCCAATACGATGGACCTGCCGTTCGGCAGAATGAGCCGGGTCCAGACCTGCAGCACGCTGTCCTGGCCGAAGGCGACCCGGCTGTCATAGGTGCCGACGAGCAGAGAGCCCTGAGGGATGAGGACGAACCGGCCCGTCGGGCTGTCGAACACGTCCTCCGTCACCCGGGCGATCACTTGGCCCGGCCGGTCGGAGCGAAGGCCGGTGACCAGTGCGGCCGCGACCAGAGAGCCGGCCTGCAGCACATAGGGCGATGGTGGATCCTGCAACCGGTCCGGGCTCAGCGTCTGCCGATCGGCCGGTGCATTCAGAAACGCCTGCTCCCGATCCTGCACACTATCGAATGCGGAGGCGCTTGCAGATACGTCCGACGGCAACGAGCTCCCTGCCCTCGCCGGTTCACTGGCGCCCCCTCCCCGCTGGCCGGTGCCGACGAACAGCTTGCTGGTCCGGGCCGCCTCCTGCTCCTGGGCGATCCGCTGCTGCAGCGGATCGGGGCCGGGCTGCACCGGCGGGGTCACCGCCTTGCCCTGCTCCTGCGCCCGCAGGATCGGCCGGCCGAGATCGCCAGGCAGCGGCGGCCCGAGCTGCGGCACGCCGGTGTAGTCCTTCGGCAGCGCGGCCAGACCGTCGGCGGTGGCCTTGCTGTCGGTGCTGTAGAGCTCCTGCTGCGGCTCCGCCCGGCGGCGGCTGTCGAGCGCCCAGACCAGTAGGCCGAGCACGGCGAGGCCGGCCAGGCCGGCGGCGCCGATCAGCACCTTCCGCGACAGCCGGGTCACCCGCGGCCGCTCCGGATGCAGGCGCAGTGCCGCCTTGAGCTCGGCCTCGCCGGTCATCGGGCATCGGTCCGGACGATCCGGACCACCTGCTGGTCCTTGGCGCCGAGCCGCAGCTCGGCCGCAGCGAACAGCCGGTCGACGATGTAATAGTTCTGCCGGACCCGGTAGTTGACGAGCTGACTGTCGCCCTCGGCGCCGATCACGAAGAGCGGCGGCATCTCGCCCTGGCCGATGCCGCGCGGGAACTCGATGTAGACCTTGGCACCGTCGTCGAAGACCTGGGTGGGCTGCCAGGGCGGGTCATCGCCCTCGATCCGGTAGCGGAAGCGCAGCCGCGTGAGGTCGACGCCCGTCGCGACAGGCGCCGCCGCCTCGGCCTCGGCGTTGCGGCGGCGCAGCGCGATCAGCTCGTCCTCCGGATATTGCCAGGACACCGCGGCCATGTAGGTCGAGGGCGTCGAGCGCAGCTCGAGGAGATAGGTGCGTCGGTCGGTGTTGATGACGAGGTTGGTGACGAGGTCCGGCCGGGTCGGCTTCACCAGGATGTGGACCCGGCGCGTCTCCCCGGCCCCGCTCTCGGTGTCGCCGACGATCCAGCGCACCGTGTCGCCGGCCGCGACCGGCCCTGAGCCGGCCAGCTGCTCGCCCGGCTCGAGCGCGATGTCGGTGACCTGGCCCGGCGCGGTGTAGACCTGGTACAGGGCTCCGGCGGAGTAGGGATAGACCTGCACGGCATTGATGTAGCCATGGCGACTCGGCTGCATCCGGGCTGCGGCATTCGCCTGGCTCACCTGCTCCTTCGGGTCGGCCGGCTCCGGCGGCGCCCGCCGGGCGCCGGGCAGCGGCTTCAGCTGGCCCGGCAGCGGCAGGGGCTTCGGCAACTCGACGACCTGGACCGGCTTCGGCGGTTCGGGCAGCCGCACCGCCTCGACCGGCTCGTCGTAGCGGATCGCGGGCGGCTTGCTCGAACAGGCGGCCATCGGCAGGACGGCGAGAATCAGGAGGAGGCGCATCAGCCGAGCTCCTTCGACCAGTTGATGGCGTTGACGTAGATGCCGAGCGGGTTGCGGCGCAGCCGGTCGGCGTCGCGCGGCGGCGCGACCACGATGGTGAGGATGGCGGTCCAGCGCTCGGTCGCCGCCAGGCTGCCGTTCTCGTAGCGGCGCTCGACCCAGGCGACGCGGAAGCTGTCATCCGAGGCGCGGATCACGCTCGACACCTCGATCGCGACCTGTTGGCGGCCGACCTTGCCGAAGGGGTCGTTCGCCCGGGCGTAGTCGTTGAGCGCCACGGCGCCGCGGTCGGTGACGAAGTCATAGGCGCGCAGCCAGGCTTGCCGCACCACGACGGGATCGGCCGGGAGCCCGCGCACATCCTCGATGAAGTGGGCGAGGTGCCAGGCGATCTGCGGATCGCTCGGCCGGTAGCCGGCCACGGCCGGCGCCACCGCCTGGGTCTGGCCGAGGCGGTCGACCTCGACCACCCAGGGCACGACCGTGCCGCGTGCTGCCTGCCACAGGAGCCCGGTGCCGAGACCGCCGGCGAGCAGGAGGCAACCGAAGGCCATGATCCGCCAGTTGCGGGCCTGGACCCGGGCCGAGCCGATGCGCTCGTCCCAGAGCTGGGCTGCCCTCTGGTAGGGCGTCTCCGGCTCGGGCGTCCGGCCGTAGCGGACGGAGGAGCGGCGGAACAGGTTCATCGATCCTCCTCGACGAGCGGCACCGAGGCCGAGCCGCCGCCATGGTCGCTGGAGCGGACGGTGTGGATCGCGGCGGAGACGCCATGCCGGGCGGCTTCGCTGTGCTTCAGCCGCTGCGCCCAGCCGGGCGCGCCGCCGGCCGGACCGGACGGCGGCGACGGACGGGTCGGCGGCGTGGCTGACCCGCCACCGCTCCCGGGCGACGCTCCTCCCCCGCCACCGCCCAGCGACCGGAACTTGCCGGCGAGCTCGGCCCGGCGGGCGACCTGGCGCTCGACCGCAAGCGTGCCGGTGAAGCGGCCACCGGCGGCGCCGAGCCGGGCCGCGGCCGAGACCGCCCCGGTCGCGGCCATGCCGCCGGCCACGGCGAGGCCGCCTGCGGCAAGCGCAGTCCCGGCCGCGGCGCCGGCGCCGAGCTGCGGCGCGCCGGAGACGAGGCCGGTGGCGATGCCCGGACCGAACAGCCCGAGGCCGAGCAGCGACAACGCCGCGAGCACAAGCGCCAGCGCGTCCTCGAGCGTCGGCTGCGCCTCGCCGAAGCCACGGGTGAACTCGCCGAAGAGGCCGGTGCCGATGCCGACGATGACGGCAAGCACCAGAACCTTGACGCCCGAAGCGACGACGTTGCCGAGCACCTTCTCGGCCAGAAACGCGGTCTTGTTGAACAGGCCGAAGGGGATGAGGACCAAGCCGGCCAGCGTCGTGATCTTGAACTCGACCAGGATGACGAAGAGCTGCACCGCGAGCAGGAAGAAGGCGACCAGCACCACCAGCCAAGCGATGAGCAGCACGAAGATCTGGATGAAGTTGTCGAAGAAGGAGACGAAGCCCATGAGCTCGCCCGCGGCCTGGAGGATCGGCCGGCCGGCGTCGAGCCCGACCCGGGCGAGCCGGCCCGGCTGCAGGAACTCGGCCTGGCCGATCGACGAGCCGGCAGCCTTGAGGCCCAGGCCGGCGAAGCTCTCGAACACGATGCGGGCGAGGCCGTTGAAGTTGCCGATCAGGAAGGCGAACAGGCCGATGTAGAGCGTCTTGCGGAGCAGCCGCGCGAGCACGTCCTCCTCGGCGACGAGCGCCCAGAACAGGCCGGCGAGCGTGATGTCGATCGCGATCAGCGTCGAGGAGAGGAAGGTGACCTCGCCGCGCAGCAGGCCGAAGCCGGAGTCGATGTACCGGGTGAAGACCTCGAGGAAGCGGTCGATGACCCCGATGCCGCCCATCTCAGCGCTCCCCCTCGCCCGCGCCGAGGAAGCGGTCGCGGGCCCTGGCCCCGGCCGCCTTGCAGTCCGGATCCTCCGCCGCGGCCAGGCCGAGCGAGCGGCAGCGGGCGAGCTCCGCCGACATCTCATCCCGCCGCTCGGACACAAGACGCGGGACCGGCGCCGGCGCCTTGGGCTCGCGATGAACGGCGACCGCCGTCGCCAGGAGCGCGGCGCCGAGCACGGCGAGGGCGGCTCCTCGCAGGACCTTCCCCGGCTCCATGGCGTCACTCATGGAACATGCTGACGGCCGAGGGCTGATACCCCACGCCCTCGGCCAGGAACCGCCGGCGCTGCTCCGCGGCCTGTTGCTCGGCCGCGGCCTGACGCGCCTGCTCCAGCGCCTGGGCCCGCCCCTGCGCCGCGAGCAGGGCCGTGAGGTCGGCCAGCTGCTTCGTCTGCACGGCCAGCAGCTGGTTGCCGGCCTGGGTCGCCTGCAGCACGCCGACCGCGCCCTGACTGGCGTCGACCAGCGTGCTCGTCTCCGCCTGGGTCGCCGGCAGCTCGTTCACCACCCCGGCCCCGACGGTGAGCGCATGCTGGAAGGCCGAGACCGAGGTCTGCCAACGCTGGCGGGCGCCGGCGATCAGCTGCTGGTCGCTGAGATCGGATCCGAGGTCCCGGTATTGCCGGAACGCGTCCTCGATCGCCTCTGCGTCATAGGCGATACGGTCGGCCTGGCGCAGCAGGCCCTGGATCTCGGAGAAGGAGCCCTGGATCTCGCCGAGCACCGAGGTCGGCAACGAGGCCAACTGCCGGGCCTGGTTCATCAGCATCTGCGCCTCGTTCTGCAGGCTGGTGACCTGGTTCTGGATCTGCTCCAACGCCCGGGCCGCCGAGAGCAGGTTCTCGCTGTAGTTCCTCGGGTCGAACACGATCCAGGCGGCATCGGAGGCGGCCGGCAATGAGAGGAGCGCGCCGGCGATCAGCGCGGCGCCGAGACGGCGGGACATCATCAGGCGGACTCCGGGGCGAAGTGGGGGAGAAGGTCGGCCGCCCAAGCGACGCCGCGGCGGCGAAGCCAGGCCTCCGCGAAGCCGCCGCGGCCATGCGCGGCGAGCGTCTCGGCGATGGCGGCCTGGTCGGTCCTGGACGAGGAGGCGCAGAGGGCGAGCGCAGCCTCGCCGAGGCCGAGCTCGAACAGGCGGTTGCCGCGCCGCGACTGGCAGTAGTAGTCGCGCTTCGGCGTGGCTCGGGCGACGATCTTGATCTGCCGGTCGTTGAGGCCGAAGCGGCGATAGATCGCGGCGATCTGCGGCTCGATCGCCCGCTCGTTCGGCAGGAACAGACGGGTCGGGCAGCTCTCCACGATTGCCGGGGCGATAGTGCTGGTCTCGACGTCGGCGAGCGACTGGGTCGCGAACACCACGGCCGCGTTCTTCTTGCGCAGGGTCTTCAGCCATTCGCGCAGTTGCGCCCCGAAGCTGGCGTCGTCCAGGGCGAGCCAGCCCTCGTCGATCAGGATCAGGGTCGGCCTTCCGTCGAGGCGGCGGTCGATGCGATGGAACAGGTAGGCCAGCACCGCCCGGGCGGCGCCGGTGCCGATCAGCCCCTCGGTCTCGAAGGCCTGGACATCGGCATCGCCGAGGCGCTCGGCCTCGGCGTCGAGCAGCCGGCCATAGGGGCCGCCGAGACAATAGGGCTGCAGCGCACGCTTCAGCGCCGCCGACTGCAGCAGCACGGCAAGGCCGGTCAGGGTCCGCTCGGGGACGGGCGCCGAGGCGAGCGAGGTCAGCGCCGACCAGACATGCTCCTTGTCCTCAGGGACGACGGCGATGCCCTCCCCCGCCAGGATGCCGGCCACCCACTCCGCGGCCCAGCCGCGCTCCGCCCCCTCGTCGATGCCGGCCAGCGGCTGCAAGGCCACGGCATCCGCTCCGTCATCGGAGAGACCGCCGCCGAGATCGTGCCAGTCGCCGCCCATGGCGAGGCAGGCCGCCCGGATCGAGCCGCCGAAATCGAAGGCGAAGACCCGAGCGCCCGGATAGCGGCGGAACTGCAGCGCCGTCAGCGCCAGCAGCACGCTCTTGCCGGCGCCGGTCGGACCGATGACAAGGGTATGACCAACATCGCCGACATGGAGCGCGAAGCGGAACGGGGTCGAGCCCTCGGTCCGGCCGTAGAACAGCGGCGGGCCGTCGAGATGGGCGTCCCGCTCGAGCCCGGCCCAGACCGCCGAGAGCGGGATCATGTGCGCGAGGTTGAGGGTCGAGACCGGCGGCTGCCGGACATTGGCGTAGACATGCCCCGGCAGGCTGCCGAGCCAGGCCTCGACCGCATTGACGGTCTCGGCGATGCAGGTGAAGTCGCGGCCCTGGACCACCTTCTCGACCAGGCGCAGCTTCTCCGCTGCAGTCCCCGCATCCTCGTCCCAGACGGTGACGGTCGCGGTGACATAGGCCTGGCCGATGGCGTCGGTGCCGAGCTCCTGCAGCGCGGCGTCGGCGTCCATCGCCTTGTTGTGGGCGTCGGTGTCGACCAGGGCCGAAGCCTCGTTGGTCATCACCTCCTTCAGGATCGCCGCCACCGACTTGCGCTTGGCGAACCACTGCCGGCGGATCCGGGTCAGGAGGCGGACGGCATCCGTCTTATCGAGGCAGATCGCCCGGGTCGACCAGCGATAGGGGAAGGCGAGGCCGTTGAGCTCGTCGAGAATCCCGGGGAAGGTCGCGCCCGGGAAGCCGATGACGGTCAGCGTCCGCAAATGCGCCGCGCCGAGCCGCGGCTCGAGCCCGCCGACGAGCGGTTCGTCGGCCAGGAGTGCATCGAGATGCATCGGCACCTCGGGCACGGCCACCCGCTGCCGCCGGGTCGAGATGCAAGTGTGGAGATAGGAGAGCGTCTCCGCGTCGTCGAGCCAGGCCGCCTCGGGCACGAAGCCCTCGATCAACTGCAGGATGCGGTCGGTCCGGTCGACGAAGCCGCGCAGCAGCTCCCACGGATCGACGCCGCCGCGGCTGCGGCCCTCATAGAGCCAGGACTCGATGCGCGACACCTCCTCGGCCGGCGGCAGCCAGACGAAGGTCAGGACATACGCGCTCTCATAGTGGCTGCCCGCCTCCTCGAACTGTGCCTTCCGCTCGGCGTCGACCAGAGTCGAGATCGGATCGGGGAAGCGGCTCTCGGGATAGCTCTCCGCCGGCTGCCGGCGGGCTTCGGCGAAGATCGCCCAGCCGGAGCCGAGGCGGCGCAGCGCGTTGTTGAGCCGCGCCGCGGCGCCGACCAGCTCGGCCGGGGTGGCGGAGTCAAGGTCGGGACCGCGGAACCGGGCGCTGCGCTGGAAGCCGCCGTCCTTGTTCAGCACCACCCCGGGTGCGACCAGCGCCGCCCAGGGCAGCACGTCGGCGAGATGAGCGGACCGCTTGCGGTATTCGGCGAGATTGAGCATGGCCGCCTCACACCGAGAGGTACGGCGGGTAGCGCAGATGCCGGCGCACGACCTCGACGAACCAGGGGTCGCGCTTCGCCGCCCAGACCGCGGCGGCATGGCCGACGACCCAGAGCACGACACCAGCGATCCAGAGACGCAGGCCGAGGCCGATCGCGGCCGCCAGCGTGCCGTTGGCGATGGCGACCGCGCGCGGGGCGCCGCCGAGCAGGATCGGTTCTGTCAGTGCCCGGTGCACCGGCACCTGGAAGCCGGGGATTGCATCGGTCTCCGTCATCAGACGAGCGCCCCGCCGCCAAAGGAGAAGAAGCTGAGGAAGAAGCTCGACGCGGCGAAGGCGATCGACAGGCCGAAGACGATCTGGATCAGTCGCCTGAACCCGCCCGAGGTGTCACCGAAGGCGAGCGTCAGGCCGGTGACGATGATGATGATCACCGAGATGATCTTGGCGACCGGCCCCTCGACCGATTCCAGGATCTGCTGCAGCGGCTGCTCCCAGGGCATGCCCGACCCGGCGGCATGCGCCGGCAGGGCTGCGAGCATGAACCCGGCAAAGCCGAAGGCGCCGAGGCCTGGGCGGAGGCGAGCGAACGGGATGGTCACGGCCGGACTCCTGGCGGGATGAGGTCGTCGGGATCGGGGGCGGCGGAGGCGAGGCGGTAGTCGCCGGCCTCGGACAGGCCGCGGACCTCGGCGAGGTCGACGAGGCGGCGCTGGGCGCCGCGGCCGGCGAGGACGGCGATCAGGTCGATGGTCTCGGCGATCAGCGCCCGCGGCACGGTGACCACCGCCTCCTGGATCAGTTGCTCGAGGCGACGCAGCGCGCCCAAGGCCGAGCCGGCATGGATGGTGCCGATGCCGCCTGGGTGGCCGGTGCCCCAGGCCTTCAGGAGGTCGAGCGCCTCGGATCCCCTCACCTCGCCGATCGGGATGCGGTCAGGGCGCAGGCGGAGCGAGGAGCGGACGAGATCGGAGAGCGAGGCGACGCCGTCCTTGGTTCGCAGCGCCACCAGGTTCGGGGCCGAGCATTGCAGCTCGCGGGTGTCCTCGATCAGCACCACGCGGTCGCCGGTCTTCGCCACCTCGGCGAGGAGCGCGTTGACCAGCGTGGTCTTGCCGGTCGAGGTGCCGCCGGCGACCAGGATGTTGCAGCGCTCGGCCACGGCCCGGCGCAGCGCCTCGGCCTGGCCCGCGCGCATGATCCCGGCGGCGACGTAGTCGTCGAGGGTGAAGACGGCAACGGCCGGCTTGCGGATGGCGAAGGCCGGCGCCGCCACGACAGGCGGGAGCAGCCCCTCGAAGCGCTCGCCCGTCTCCGGCAGCTCGGCCGAGACCCGAGGCGACCGAAGGTGCACCTCGGCACCGACATGATGGGCGACGAGCCGCACGATGCGTTCGCCGTCGGCTGGCGACAGCCGCTCACCGGTATCGGCTAGGCCGTCGGTCAGCCGGTCGACCCAGAGCCGGCCGTCCGGGTTGAGCAGCACCTCGACGATCGCTGGATCGTCGAGCCAAGCCGCGATCGCGGGTCCGAGCGCCGTGCGCAGCATGCGCGCGCCACGGGAAACCGCTTCCGTCCTGTCCGGATAGGCCGCCACCGTAATCCCCTCTCCTGGCGGCCGCACTGCGCGGCCGGCGAGCGGGGATGATTAGAAGAGGCAGGATTAGCAGGGATGCAACAAGAAGCACGGGGGCGTAGGGCGATGGCGTGCAAAGGCAGGAATTCGGGCTATCACCGTTGATCGGCTGCTCCAAAGAATAGCCCTGTCGGAAGCCCTCATCCATTCACCTCGCCTGCCGAATACGTCCTTATGGCCTTAAACCCCTCGGGGGGCAGAGACACCACATCCCCAAAGCGGATACAATAATGGAGGCCAGAATAATAATTCATAGGCGGGTTGCATTCTCCACCAATCCCCTCACTAAATTCCCTGCAGAAACAGTAATAATAATCCTGAAGTTCCTGCACAACTGTTCGGATTTTCGGATCATCCTTATCGTCTTCCCATTCATCTAAAAGATGTGGAATATCACCACGAAGATGCTTTATTCTATCAATCAAATCTGACGTTGTGGCGTCAATTCCAACTCTCCTCAGATCAAATACAATATTTTCGAATCTCTTTCCACTGAACCGAGAATCACCGGTTTCGTCTTTGGTGTCGTCATAAAGCTTTTGAAGATTCTGATAAGCCAACTTCGGAGACAGAGTAGAAGTAAAAACCATCCCCTGATGGGTCATGTGGATTCGAGCGGATAGCTCGCGAAGTGCGGCATCCCGATATTCTCTGCCATCGAAATACGATTGCATATGCTGATACACATAGTTTCCACCAATACCCAACAGCAATCCGGAGGCGACCCCCTTCCATTCATTCTTTATAATTATCAGGATGCCATTTATGATCGATATCATTGCTCATCTCCACGGCGCCGTTCACGAAACAACAATACAAGCGCCAATGGCACAGCAGGCGACCGAAATTATGAAGATCGCGTCTGAGAACTCAGCAATTTGCCCTCGATATGATTATGGATATCCTGCAGGAATCGTCTGTCCTTGGCGAGCCGCCGTCCCAGCGTCTCGATGAAATCCTGATACCGCTCCCGCCCCTTGGCCTGCGCGGCCGCCTGGGCCTCACCGGGCAGGGGTGGCGTGACGGTAAGCCAGAAACGGACAAAGAGCGCGAGCGCCTCGACCGAGATCCCGACGTCCCGTTCCAGCCGCTCGATCTGCCGCGACAGCCGGTCGAGCCGGCGGGTGACGGCGGCTTCGCGCTGATCCGACCCGTCCGGCGACAGGAAGGACACGACTGCAGCCTCAACGATTGAGGAGCGCGACAGCCGTTTGCGGTCGGCGAGATCCTCAATCCGCCGCAGGAGATCGGGCGAGAAATACACGTTCAGCCTGGTCTTCATCGGCCGCTCACAACCTGATGCCATCGTCGGGATCCATCGCCGCCTGCCGGGCGGCAGCGCGCATAGCTCGCCGCACCGCCCTCGCCTTCACGGCCTCATCGTCCGGCTCGTCCTCGATATCGGCGAACTCTCCGGCCGGCGCGGGTGTCTCCGGCACGACGGCTTCATGCTCGGGCAACATAGGCTCGCGCCGAATGCCGCCATTCGCCGGATCCTCTGCGCCATTCGCGGCGGCAGCTGACGATCCGTCTTGCGGGACGACGGTGCTCCAGTCGCCGGCAGCGGGAATGGCCCCTACTTTCTCAGGTGCCAGCGAAAGCTCTGCGGGTGGCGGCAGAATGCGGCGGGCGAGACGCGAATCTTCGTAGTAGCGGGCCTTCCGGGCCTGGATCGGCGGCATCCCGGAGACGAGCACGAGCTCCTCGGCCGGCGGGAGTTGCATCACCTCCCCCGGCGTGAGCAGCGGCCGCGCCGTCTCCTGCCGTGACACCATGAGGTGCCCGAGCCAGGGCGACAGCCGGTGGCCGGCGTAATTCTTCATCGCCCGGAGCTCGGTCGCCGTGCCGAGCGCGTCGGAGACGCGCCGGGCCGTTCGCTCGTCATTGGTCGCGAAGGCGACGCGGACATGGCAGTTGTCGAGGATCGAATTGTTGGGGCCGTAGGCCTTCTCGATCTGATTCAGCGACTGGGCGATCAGGAAGCTCTTCAGGCCGTAGCCGGCCATGAAGGCCAGCGCGGATTCGAAGAAATCCAGCCGCCCGAGCGCCGGGAATTCGTCCAACATCAAGAGCAGGCGATGGCGCCGGCCCGCAGGTTCCAGTTGCTCGGTTAAACGGCGGCCGATCTGGTTCAGCACGAGGCGGATCAGGGGCTTGGTCCGGCTGATGTCCGAGGGCGGCACCACGAGATAGAGCGTCGCCGGCCGGTCGCCTTCCACCAGGTCGCCGATGCACCAGTCGCAGCGCGCCGTCACCGCCGCCACGACGGGATCTCGGTAGAGGCCGAGAAAGCTCATCGCCGTCGACAACACGCCGGACCGCTCGTTGTCGCTCTTGTTGAGGAGCTCGCGCGCCGCCGAAGCCACGACCGGATGCGGCCGGTCGCCGAGATGGCGCGTCGTCATCATCGCGCGCAGGGTGCTCTCGATCGGGCGCCTCGGGTCGGACAGGAAGGCGGCGACGCCGGCGAGGGTCTTGTCCGGCTCGGCGTAGAGGACGTGGAGGATGGCGCCGACCAACAGGCTGTGGCTGGTCTTCTCCCAGTGGTTGCGACGCTCCAGCGCCCCTTCGGGATCAACGAGGATGTCCGCAATGTTCTGCACATCGCGTACCTCGGCGTCGCCGCGGCGGACTTCGAGCAACGGGTTGTAGGCGGTCGAGCCCTGATTGGTCGGATCGAACAGCAGCACCCGGCCGAAGCGGGCCCGCCAGCCGGCGGTGAGCTGCCAGTTCTCGCCCTTGATGTCGTGCACGATAGCGGCCCCCGGCCAGGTCAGGAGGGTGGGAACGACGAGGCCGACGCCCTTGCCGCTGCGGGTCGGGGCGAAGCAGAGCACGTGCTCCGGACCGTCGTGGCGGAGGTACTCCCGCTCGAAGCGGCCGAGCACGACGCCGTCGGGCCCGAGCAGGCCGCCCTCACGGATCTCCTCCGCCGTCGCCCAGCGGGCGGAGCCGTAGGTCGAGGCCTCCTTTGCCTCGCGCGCCCGCCAGACCGACATTCCGATCGCGATCCCGATCGCGGCGAAGCCCCCGGCGGCCGCGATCAGTCCGGCTTCGATGAAGAGATCCGGAGCATAGGCATCGTACCAGTACCACCACCAGAACAGCGCCGGCGGCGGATAGAGCGGTACGCCGCCGAGTTCCGTGAAGGGGCTGCCGAGCTGCGGCTGGTAGCCGAGCCGCCAAGCCGCCCACTGCGTCGCGCCCCAGAGGGAGGCGAGCACCACCGCGAACACGACGCTGATCTGGCCCCAGAGGATTTTGGTTCCGGACATGCCCCACCTTGCGAGAACGACCGCAAAGGCGATGTCGGGCTACAGAGCCTCCACGCAACCGCCGCCAATGCGCCATCGCTGCAATGGCGGCTCCTTCGGGGAAAAACAGGTGCGATGCGGGCCGCTGGCTCCTCGTCCCCGTGAGAGCCTGCTCTCCACGCGCCCTCGTAGGCATCGGCCTGGTGCGAACCACAAGCTCCAAAGACCAAGGCGGGTGCCGGTGCTCAAGCCGACACCGCCAACCACCACGCTGACGAGTTGGTCGGCGCCGACGTGGTCGAGGCAGGCGGGACGCCGCTCAGAGATATCCGCCAAAAAATAGCGAATGATGTACTACCTCCGAAACTGCCGCCCACACCGAGCCGTTGTCCGACTTGGGGGGAGAAGGGTCCATGGAGTCCAGTCGGCCAGCGCGAATCCTGATCGTCGAAGACGAGTGGACGATTGCTTCGATGATCGCCTCGATCGTGACCGGGGCTGGCTGCGACGTGGTCGGTCCGACCGGCAGTCTGGGCACGGCCCTGGCACTGGCGACGTCCGAGCCAATCACAGCCGCGTTGCTCGACATCGAACTCGGACCTGGAATCCAGACCTATCCCGTGGCGAAGGCGCTCAAGGACCGCGGCATACCCTTCGCCTTTGTCAGTTCGCGAGCGCCGGACCAGATCGACAGAGCGTATGCAGGTTATCGGCTGGTGCCGAAGCCCTTTCAGGACGAGGAACTCGTGCAAGTGCTGGCCGATCTTGTCCGAATATCCGGGCCTGCGGCCGGTTGAATAGATTCCCGGTGGCTGAATCCGCGTCCCTCAGATCCCGAGCCCCCGCTTGCGGCCGAAGCTCCAGTCGACACCGCCGTCGGCCCGGACAATCCCGGAGACCTCCTGTCCGAGGCGCCGCTCCAGTGTCGGCGACCAGGGCACGAGACTGAAGCCGAGCCCGTCGTCGATCATGGCGAAGCGGCCCGAGGCGAGGTCGAACCGGCGACGGTAGGTGCCGCCGACCGGATCACCAGCAACCGCTTCGGAGTGTGTCAGGCCGGTCTCCGTCGCCAGCGCCGCCGCGGTGGCATCGAACTCGCGCCGGCGCAACGTGTCCAGCAGGTTGCGGGCGAGGACGACCCGTTGCCCCTGGCGGCGCGCCAGCCCGTCCTCGGCGAGCCGCTCGATCCGCGCCTCCAGGGCTGTGCGGATTTCGGTGCCGAAGCCACCCTCCGACAACGTCGCCGGCTCGCGCGCGACGAGATGGCGGTCGAGCCAGGTCGCGCCGCGGGCGCTCACCTGCGCCTGGATGTCGAGATCCGAGCGCGTGATCAGCTCCGCCCTCGCCGCCCGGATCTCGACGATGCCGCCGAGCGGCGGCGCGTGCTCGAGCGCGCCGAGGTCCGGAAAGCGGAGATGGTGGATCCGGCCGTCGATCCCGTCGATGACCGCATAGGCCTCGCCGGCGAGCTCGTCGTGCAGGCCCTTGTCGACGAGACGGCCGACGATCGGCGCCGCAGCGCCTCTGCCGTGGATGACGTAGTCGCCGAGCGCCCGCTCCGCCCTCTGCCCGGCCAAGCTGCGGTGCATCGTGCGGATGATGTCGCCGCGGTCGCCGAGCTCGCGCAACGTGCGCTCGGCCTCGGCGCCGACGACCCATTGGGCCGAACCGGCCGGGACCGCGAGCCCCATCCGCTCCAGTCGCTGCAGCCGGCCGATCATCAGCCGGCGGAGGTCGGAGACATCGCCGCCGGGTCCGGCGGGCCGCAGGTCGATGAAGCCGTCCTCATCCGCCGCGCGGCGGATCTCGGCATCGAGCCGGGTCCAGCGCTCCGCCTCGACCTCCTTCTCCAAGGCGAGCCGCACCGCCTGCTCCGGCTTCGGGCCGAGCTCGAGAGTGACCAGCGCCTCGGCCCGCGCCCGCAGGCCGCGGCTGATGTAGGCGCGGGCGATGACAAGATCGCTGCCGTGCTCGGCGACGCCGCGGACCAGCAGATGGACATGCGGGTTGTCGGTGTTCCAGTGGTCGACCGCGATCCAGTCGAGCCGGGTGCCGAGGTCGCGCTCCATCTGCGCCGCGAGGTCCCGGGTGAAGGCCCGGAGATCGGTCATCTCCGCCGCGTCCTCGGGCGAGACGATGAACCGGAAATGATGCCGGTCGTCCCGGCAGCGGGCGGCAAAGGCGGCGTCGTCCGCCGCATCGCTGCGGGCGTCGAACATGCGGGCCTTCTCGCCGTCCCGGGTGACGCCCTCGCGCTTCAGGTAAGAGAGATGGGCCGTCATCGGCGCCGAGCGGAAGGCTGGTCCCTTGTGCCGGACCACTCGGGCCTTGACGACCACGCGGCGTTCGGGGGCGAACAGCCGGTCGCGGCTGAAGGCGAGCCGCCCGCGGCCGAAGCCCGACCGGCCCGGCCGCGGCGGCCGTGTCGAGCGCGGCCCGACATGCCCGGCCTTGTTCGCCGCCTTCAGCACCTGGGCGACGAAGGTCGGCCGACGACCGCTGCCGCGGCTGCGGATCCGGCCGAGCCGGATGCGGAGATCGTCGTCAGGCGCACTCATCGAAGAACCGCCTCCGAACTCGCTGGCCTAGTGCCGCAGAGGACGTTGATCCAGTTGAGAAATTCCGGCTCGACGGCACCGCCCAGGGTATGTGTGGCCGTGGAAACATGAGTTCCATCAGAGACTTACCCACCCAACAGCCACACCCTTTTATCTCGCCGTAGCTCAAAAGTTGTTTTCGATCCGCCTGACCACAATCCGTAGTAGTGCAATGTCGCGCCATGTCGGGTTCTTCGCGGGATCGGGACGGAGCACTCGTTCCGGCGGCACTGCGGGGCGCCGAAGAAGAAAGCGGGAGCGGCACCCCGGGCACCGCCCCCGCCGTGGAGAGGCCTAGTCGATGAGAGCGAGCCGCTTCTGGGCGGTCAGGATCTCGACGACGGTGAGATTGCCGCGGGCCTCGGTCCGCAGGGCGTCAGCGCGGTCCCACGGCCCGAGGTTTTCGACGACGTCGTCGGAGTTGTCCTCCTCATCGTAGTCCCGACCGGGCAAGTAGAGTGGCGCCCGCTTGCACGCCGCGATGGCGTTCTCGAACCGGCGGATGAGGGCGAAGGCCTCCTTCCGATCGTGCCAGTAGGCGTCGGTGCCCGGGATGAGACGGGATGATGCGATGGTCATCGGAACGCTCCTTGGTTGACGTCCTCCGCGTCGAGGACGTGTCCCGGGCTCGGCCGGCGGAGCGGCCGTCAAGGACGCCGGAGGCGCCGCGGAGCGGGGCGTGGGGGAGCCGAAATGCGACAGCATTTCGGGGGGACCGCGCCTCCTTGACGGGCGTTTCGTCCCGGCTGACAGGATGGGACGACCGAGACGAGAGAGGGTTTGGAACAGGCCTCTCCGATGCATCGGTTATGTCGCCGGATCGCGGGCGCGACGCTCGCCGAACGCCGCGCCCGATGCGCTTGGAGCTGCCTGCGATCAGCGTTCCGGATGCCGATCGGCTGCAGCGCGGCGGCGCCGCGGCCGCATGTCGAACAGCTCGTCAAAGGCGCGGTCGAGCTGCGCCTGGCGGGCGATGGCCTGTGAGAGCTCGGCCTCGGCGTCGGCCCGCTCGCGGCGGGTCAGATGGCAGTGGCGCAGCTCGGCCTGGAGCTCGCGGATGTGGTCGTGGAGCATGGTCCTCTCCGTCCGTGTCTGAAGACGGGAGGTCGGGCGCATGCCGGGGCGGGCCGGGTCGTGGATCGCCGCAGGCGACCGGCTGGCCGGCGAGCGGGGGAACCGATTTTGTCGAGCGGGACGACAGACCGGCGCGCGCAGCGCGCACCTTGCGCTCGGCAAAATTGGGGGACCGCTCGTCCACGACGCGGCCCGTCCCGGCATGGGAGAATGGACGATCCGAAGAGACGGTCGTTCTCTCCGATGGGGCTCCGCCGGTGCCGCCGCGCCATCACGGTGTCGGCTTCCGGGCTGTGCTCACCGGCACGAAGAGGCCGCCGGCCGACGACGGCCGGAATGCTGCCTTCTGGCCAGCGCCGTGCAGGTCGACGAACAGGCTGACGGCAGGTCCGATGATAGGCGAACGCGGTCCCCTGACGTCCGCATGGCCGAGGGCAGCGAGATAGGCCTGCGTCTCGGCCGGCAGGCCACGGCCGTCGGAGAGGTGCTCGTCGACCCGCCGCGGGCCGGCGTTGTAGGCGGCAAACAGGGCAGGATAGCCGTAGCGGTCGTGCATCTCGCGCAGATAGGCGGCGCCCGCGAGGATGTTGTCGCGCGGATCATAGGGATCGGCGCCGAGGCCGTAGCGGTTGCGCAGCTCGGCCCAGGTCTCCGGCATGATCTGCATCAGCCCCATGGCGCCCTTCGGCGACACGGCGCGCACGTCACCACCGCTCTCAATTTGCATCACAGCACGGATCCATGACTCCGGCACGCCGAAGCGCCGCGATGCTTCGGCGATGTAGCCGGACCAGAGATCGGATGCCTCCGCCATCGGGCCGGGAGCCGGCTGGGCATGGATTGAAGCCGGTGACGCACAGACGCAAAGCACGACGGCCGCGGCCGACCGGACCCAGCGATTGCCGCGGATCCGCATCATCGCGGCGCCTCGATGATCCAGAGCGGCACCGCACGGCCGACGATCGAGGCGACCGGCACGGGTCCGAAATACCGCCCGTCGAGCGAGTCCGGGACGTCCCGGTTCATGAGGAAGACCTCACGGTCGCCAAGCACCCGGCAGCCCTGCCAGACGGGCAGCGTCCGGCCGAGCCGATCGCGCCCGAGCGCTCGTCCGGCGGCAATGCCGTCGATCGTGATCTGCAGGCCGCCGCGGCAGACCGCGCTGCCGGGCAGCGCGGCGACGCGCTTCAGCAGCGCCACGCCGGCCGGCAGATAGCCGCGCTCGGCGAAGAGCGGGACGAGCGCGGCGGGCGCCCGCGCGAACACAATGTCGCCGACAGCGAGATGGTCGACTGCGCGCACGCGGTAGATTCCTATCGGCAGGCTCGCCGAGGCGTTCCAAACGAGACGCGGGACCGGCGCGACGAGCGCTGGGCCTGCGGTCAGGCAGACACTGACGAGCATCGCGGTGAGAGGAGCGGCGCGCAGCCTCATGCCTCGATCCTTCGGCGCCTGAGCCAGGCGACATGGCGCTCGCGGCTGTAGGGCCGCGGCTCGAAGCCGGCGGTGAGTCGATTGTGGACATGCCGCCAGTGATCCGGCGCGGCGTCGGCCGGGTCGATCCCGAGCGCCAGGACGGCATCGATCGCCTGCAGCACCCGCTCGACCTTCGGCCAGCCCGACTGGCGGAGCAGGATCTCGGCGCCGGGCCGCACATGGGAAACAGTCGCGCAGCGCTCGCCCGACGTCACGGCGCGCAGGATGTCGATGCGCGAGACCCCGGTGCCGAGATCGGTCGCGGCCCAACGCAGGACGGCGAAGACGCTGCCGGGTGCGAAGGACTGGACGCGCCGGTGCTGATCGACGGCCGTCTCCGCGACCGGCCGGCCGAAGCGCAGCCAATGCTCGATCCGCCGGTGCAGCCGCAGCAACTCGAGTTGGGTGAGATCGCTCATGATGCGTCTCCGGTCTCGTCGGATGCGGGGAAGTGGCGCACGAGCAGGTCGCGCAGCAGATCGGCGACGGTGACGCCCTGGCGGTAGGCCGCGATCTTGATGCGCCCGCGCAACTCCGGCGTGACGTCGATGGTGAGGCGCGCGGTGAAGGGCTTGCGGGCTTCCGGCGCCCGGATCCAGGCCTCGGGGCTGCCCGGCCGACTTGCGAAGGGCCGGCTCATCACTCGGTCCTCTCGATCTCGGCGGCGAGCATACGGATCTCGCGGGCGGCGATCCGGCTGCGCGGGAACTCGCCGACCAGGCGGCCGCTGCGGGCGGCGTCGGCGAAGGCGACGCGCTGGCCGATGCGCACGGCGAGCGCCGGCGGATCGGCCCTGGCGAGCGACATCGCCGTGTCGTGCGCGATCACGGTGCCGGCACCGCAGCGGTTCAGCAGGAACCGCGCCGGCAAGTCGGGTCGGAACTGCCGCGCCTCTTCGAGCAGCCGGAGCGTCTCGGCCGAGGCCCAGCCGTCGAAGGGCGAAGGCTGGACCGGGATCAGCACGAGGTCGGCAGCGAGCAGCGCCGAGCGCATCAGCGCGGCGACGCGCGGCGGCCCGTCGATGACGACGTGATCGACGCCGCGGGCGATCTCCGGCGCCTCGCGGTGCAGCGTGTCACGGGCGAGGCCGATGACGCCGAAAAGCCGCGGCCGGCCGACCCGCGCCCGCTGCTCGGACCAGTCGAGCGCCGAGCCCTGCGGGTCGGCATCGATGACAGTGACGCGCCGACCCTGGCGGGCCCATTCGCCGGCGAGGTGCAGGGCGAGCGTCGTCTTGCCGACGCCGCCTTTCTGGTTGAGCAGCGCCACGATCACGGCAGGCCTCGCCGGGCAGCAACGGCCGCACTCGGGGGCGCACCATCATCAATGTTAGAGTCTATTACGTTAGACTCTAAGTTACGGGCGCCGATCTCGCTTGCAGACCAAAGACTTAGCTGGGCTTCGTGCGCCTGATGTGCCGATAGGCCTGCGCCCGAAGTACCGATACAGGCTGCGCCCGATGTGCCGAGCGCAGTCACAGGCTTATCCACCGATTCTGTGGATAACTGCGGCCCTGCGCTCGGCGTGATCCTCAAGAGGTCACGGCCCTCGAAGGCGAGGCGGTAGCCGGGCAGCGGCTGGCGGGCGGCGATGCGGCGGAGGTCGAGGGCGAAGTCGGAGAGCCGGGCCAGGCTGCCGGACTTGGCGTGGAGGTGGCGGATCTCGAAGGCCCAGCCCGAGGTCTGCCGGCCGGCATGCTTGCGGGCGACCCGGTAGAGCCAGCGCTCGATCCCGCCCGTCAGCCGGAAATACGCCGGGTCGATGGTCAGCACCAGCGAGCGGTCGAGCACGCCGCGGTAGAACCAGTCCGGCAGCACGAACTCCATGCCGCGGCAGCGGCCGGAGCCGTCGACCAGCTCCTGCCATTCGCCGATCCAGGAGAACTGGTGCCGGCGCCAGTTGGGACCCTGGCGGATCGTGGTCAGCACCACCGTCGATTGCAGCCGCTGCAGCGCCGCCTTCAGCAGCCGGTACTGACGGAAGCCGGTGTCCCGGCGGGTCGCCCTCAGGATCTGGTACGGCGTGAAGCGGAGGAAGCGCGAGGTGCGCAGGCCATGGTCGGCGGCCTCGACGATCTGGGTCGCCGCCCAGATCAGGATGTCGGCGTCCCAGATGGTCGCCATGCCGTGCTCCGGCACGGCGTAAATCTGCACTTCCGTCTCGCCGGTCTTGTAGAGGATCGGCTGCGTCCGCCGGTTCTTGGCCAGCGAGAAGAAGGGTCGCTCCATCAGGTCGCGCTGGTCGCGCGGGCTGACGCCGTCCTCGGGCAATGCCACGAAGGGATCGAGTGTTGCCCGCTCGGGGAGAGCGGTCATCGTCCCCTCCCCGGCTCGGCGCGATCGGCGTATTGCGGCGCCACGGCGGCATGGCGCTTGGCCGGGAGCACGGTGTCGGCGCCGGGATCGGAGGTCGAGCGCCGGGATCCCCGGTCGGCCCAGGCCTTGAGGTCCTCGATGGTGTAGACGACGCGGCCGCCGATCTTGCGGTATTGCGGCCCGGTGCCGTAGGTGCGGTGCTTCTCCAGCGTGCGGCCGGACAGGCCTAGGAAACGCGCGGCCTCGGGCGTCCGGAGAAAACGCGGCGGCATTCCGGCCAGAGGGTCGGGCATGGTCGGGCTCCGTGGTCTTCGGG
The DNA here is from genome assembly GCF_042743185.1 of Inquilinus sp. NPDC058860. Lineage (NCBI taxonomy): Bacteria > Pseudomonadati > Pseudomonadota > Alphaproteobacteria > Rhodospirillales > Rhodospirillaceae > Inquilinus > Inquilinus sp. NPDC058860. The sequence continues at coordinate 72,156 of NZ_JBHYMS010000039.1, forward strand.
AAGGCCGCCGGACAGGGCGGCCGGTCGAAGGCCACGGTGGCGAAGCGCCGCCGGGTGGGAGGATGGCGAAGACCGGGGTGGCGACCATCGCCACCCCGACGATCAGCGTCGGGGGCCGAGCAGGCGGCGGTAGCCGCCACGCATCAGCGCCAGGCCGCCACGGACGAGACGGATGGTGCGGTCGCGCAGCGACGAGGTCTTCCAGCTCTCCTCGCGGATGCGGTCGGCGCCGAACAGCACTTCGGCGATCTCGCGATAGCTCGCGCCCTCCGACCGTCCGTCGACGGCGCGGAGCGACGCCACGAGCCGCGCCCGTCGCTGCGTTGGCAGGATCGGCGGGGCCTGCGGCTGTCTCTCCCGAAGCAGCCGCCAGAAGCGGAGCGTCGCTTCGGCCCGGAGCGGGGCCGTCATGTCGAGCGAGAGGGCCGCGTCAACGGCAGTGCCGCGAGCCGGAGGCCCCGGCAGCCAGAGGCGATGCGTGCTGCGGCCGTCGCGCAGCAGCAGATGCAGGCCGTCCGCGCTCCGGCGTTCGGCGACGGCGCCGAACCATGCGTCGGGATCGAAGACGATAGCGTCGGTCGGGGGATCAGGGAGGGAGGCGGTCAGAATCACCGTGCGGGCGTGCAGTTCGGGCAGCCAGAACACAGGCTGCTCGGAGGCGCGCCGGCGCGGATCCGCCGGAAAAGGTCAGCCCCCAGCGCCGGGCGAGGCTCGCAACCTCGGCCTCGGAGCCGAGAGCCTCCTTCCCCTGCATGCGCTCGTAGTCGCTCCGGTACTCCGGATGCCGCCGCAGCGCCTCCCAGGCGAAGTCCGGGGCATCCAGATCGGAGTCGTAGGCGGCCCGTGACCGCCAGTCGCCATTCGACATGACGTCTCCCTCCGGCATCATCAACGATGCACCGGCCGCATCTTGGGAGAAGTTTCCTGGTTGAGAAGTCCTCGCAACGGCATCACGTGATGCCGATTGCGTGCACAGCCGCCGTTGCGCTTCGCCTCAAAGCTGTAGGTGCGACGATGCGGCTCACCGGAAAGCCGGCTCTCCGGATCGGCGGCGGATCAGCCTTTGCGCAGGAGCTCGCGGTAGCCCTGGGCGCTGAGCCAGCGGGCCCGGGCGAGATGGCTCTCATGGCATTTGCGGGCGCGCTCCGGATCTCGTTCGGGATCGAGATCGAGCACGATCTTGGCGACCTCGCGCCAGTCCGCTCCATCTTCCGCCGCATCGAGCAGGCGGAGATAGTCGACCAGATGCTCCCGGTCGTAGTCGGTCAGCTCGTCGCCGGTCGGCGCCGTATCGGCAATCGGAGGAGCCACTCGTCCCTACCCCCTCACCGGGTCCGCAGTGTCAGCCGGCAGGTAAATTGCCCTACAAATAGCCAAGCTGTCACGGCCCGATATGGTCGAGGGAGAGCAGACCGGCTCCACTGCTCCGGAACGATGCCGGGACGAGCAGGCGGTTCTGAGGGACGAGGCTGATGGGCAGATCGCCTCAGGACGGCTTCTGGTCGTCGGATGCCAGAAACTCGACCGGATCGATCCCGAGCACTTCCGCGAGCTTCTCGAGCATGTCGACCGTCGCGGAATTCTCCTCGCGCTCGAGCATCCCGACGTAGTTGCGATTGATCCCCGCACGATCGGCAAGTTCCTCCTGCGTCAGACCACCGGCCTGCCGTAACCTGCGCAGATTCCTTGCGACGACCGCCCGCAACCTCATACGGGTGAGGTCGCCGCGACACCTGCGGCAGCACCACCTAATATACTAGGTAATCGTGCCTATGCTCGCAAGTTTGCTCCCTGCTCGCCGGACCCCGACACGGTCGACTACGCCATGACGATCGCGGCCAAGATCGAGCTGGTGCGGGCGTTGTCGCC